>JAVKTQ010000012.1 GCA_031460455.1 Sporomusaceae bacterium | reverse complement strand
GCCTTTTCCTGCATCTTGGCCGTAAGGTAGTCGTAGGCGGTCAGGTAAACGATTTTTTCACCCTTGCTCACCATGCTCTGGAAGTCGAGAATACTTTTTTTCGCCATTTTGATTGCCTCCTCACTTTCGCTCGCAGCTCATATTTCTAAACACCGCGCCACCCATCGCCGACGTCACCAGACACGCGTACCGCTCCAGGTAGCTGCCCGCGGGGACGTCGCTCACGAACGGCGCCAGCCTATCCCGCCGGCGGGCCAGCTCGGCCTCGTCCACCAGCGCGTTCAGCTTGCCGGCGAGGATATCGATATCGATCATGTCCCCGTCCTCGACGAGAGCCAGCGGGCCTCCGGCCGCCGCCTCCGGGGAAACGTGGCCGATCGCCGCCCCCGAAGTCGCCCCCGAAAAACGCCCGTCGGTAATCAGCGCTACCGAACTGCCCAGCCCCATGCCGACGATCGCCGACGTCGGCGTCAGCATCTCCCGCATCCCCGGCCCGCCGCGCGGGCCCTCGTAGCGGACAATGACAACATCCCCCGGCTTGATCTTTCCGCCGTAAATAGCCTTAACCGCTTCCTCCTCCTGGTCGAAGACCCGGGCCGGCCCACGGTGTTTCAGCATCTCCGGCGCCACTGCCGCCTTCTTGCACACTGCCCCCTCGGGGGCGATATTGCCGGCGAGGAACGCGATGCCGCCGGTCGCCTGGTAGGGATCGCCAACCGGGCGGATGACGCTCGCGTCCTTGACCGCCGTCTCCTTGAGGTTCTCCCCCACCGTGGCCCCGGTCACCGTCAGCGCGTCGCCGTTGACGAGGCGGTTATCGAGCAGGTGCTTCAGCACCGCTTCCACCCCGCCGGCGTTGTACACATCCTCGGGGAAATGCTCGCCGGCCGGCTTCACCTTCACGATATGCGGCGTCCTGGCCGCGATCCGCTCGAATTCCTCGCGGCCGACCGTCAGCCCCGCGGAGTTGGCGATGGCCGGCAGATGAAGCGCGGTATTCGTCGAGCCGCCGATCGCCATATCGACGGCGATGGCATTCTCGAACGCCTTCATCGTCATGATGTCCCGCGGCCGGATATTCTGCTTGTAAAGCTCCATAATCTTCATCCCGGTCAGCTTCGCCAGCGCGCGCCGCTTGCCGCTCACCGCCGGAACGGTGCCCGAGCCGGGCAGCGTCATGCCTAAAGCCTCGGCCAGCATATTCATCGTGTTGGCCGTGCCCATCAGCGCGCAGGCTCCCGCCCCGTGGAACGACTCCCACTCGAACGCCGCCAGCTCCGCCTCGCTCATCTTGCCCTGCGCCACCTGCCCCACCGACTCGAACAAGTCGGTGTAGCCCACCTTACGGCCGCAGTGGAACCCCGCCAGCATCGGCCCGCCGCTGATCATGACCGCCGGCACGTTAAGGCGCGCCGCCGCCATCAGCATCGCCGGCGTGATCTTGTCGCAGTTGGTGATCAGCACCATCGCGTCGTAAGCGTGGGCGTTCATCATCACCTCGATCGAATCGGCGATAAGCTCGCGGCTGGCCAGCGGATACTTCATCCCGAAATGTCCCTGGGCAATGCCGTCGCACACACCAATGACCGGGAACTCGATCGGCGTGCCGCCGGCGGCCGTTATCCCCGCCTTCACCGCGGCCGCGATCTCGTCCAGGTGGGTGTGGCCGGGCATCGTCTCGTTCTGCGAATTCACCACCGCCACCAGCGGCTTATCAAGGTCGGAAGGCAAGAAACCCATCGAGTAGTATATTGCCCGGTGGGTGGCGCGTTCCGGGCCTTTTGTGGAAATATGACTCTTCACGTCCGTCTCCTTTGCACCCGCCGCATAATTTCTTTCAATACAACCTCTTCAAATCTTCTTCCTTCATCGTAAAACAGTGTTTCTCCCCCGGAAACTCCCCGCTGTCGATCTCCCGGCAGTAGGCGTTGAAAGCGTCGAGCATCTGCGGCCCGACCTGGGCGTACTGCTTGACGAACTTGGGCACGAACCGCTCGAAAATCCCCGTCAGGTCGTACGCGTTCAGACAGTGACCGTCCACGCCGGCGCCCGCACCGGTACCGATCGTCGACGCGCTCAGCTTGGATGTTATCAGCCTGGCCAGCGGCGCGGGTACGCACTCGAGCAGCACCGCGAACGCTCCTGCCCCCTCTAATTCACGGGCCTCCAGCAGCATCCGTTCGGCCGATGCGGCGTCCTTGCCCTGCACCTTGAAGCCGCCCAGCATCGATACCGTCTGCGGCGTCAGGCCGATATGGGCCATAACCGGGATGCCGGCGTCGACGATCCCCTTCACCTTATCCACCATCGGCAGGCCGCCTTCCAGCTTGACGCAGTCGGCCCCCTCCTTCATCAGGCGCCCGGCGTTGCGGATCGCCTCATCCACGTTTATATACGACATGAACGGCATATCGGCGACGACCATCGTATTGGGGGCCGCCCTTCTTACCGCCCGCAGGTGATAAATTATCTCCTCCATGTTGACCGGCACCGTCGTATCGTAGCCCAGCACCACCATGCCCAGCGAATCGCCGACGAGGATCATATCGGCGTCCGACCTGTCGATAAGCGCCGCGAAGGGATAATCGTACGCGACAATCATCTTGACTTTCTTGCCTTGCTCTTTTAATTGCCGGACCTGGGGAACGGTCAATTTCGTCTTGGTCATACTTTATCTCCTCCTAATACCCGCTTCACGGCCCGGCCGCCCGCCGGCCTCCCCCGGCGCCCGCAGCCATAGCATACCTCCCGGCGCCTGCCGGTATCCGCCATGGCCGCGTTCTAAAACGACGGCTTACCATACAAAGGAATTTTCGTGCTTGCTGGCCGAATACCTTCTCGCCGCCGTCGTCCCTCCCACAAAAACCTGCCCCCTTCCGCTCCGGGTGAAGGATATTCCCCGCCGCAGGCGAAAAGATTAATGATACGGATTGACGGCCGCGTTGCCGCAGTCCGTCACAAGCGAACAACGGGAGATGAGACAAGGTGAAAGTCGTAGGCATCAACGGCAGCCCCCGCAAGGACGGCAACACGGCGCTCCTGCTCAAGACAGTTTTCGCCGAACTGAACGCCCAGGGCATCGAAACCGAACTTATCCAGCTCGCCGGCCAGCCCCTCCCAGGCTGCACCGCCTGCTACGCCTGCCTGGCGCAGAAAAACGCCCGCTGCGCCATCGATGACGACTTCTTCAACGACTGCTTCGCCCGGATGATCGCCGCCGAGGGGATAATCCTCGGTTCGCCTGTCTACGCCGCCGGCGCGACCGCACAGATCAAAGCCCTTATCGACAGAGCCAGCATGGTGCTGGCCGCCAACAAAGGCCTCTTCAAGCACAAGGTCGGCGCCGCGGTGGTAGCCGCGCGGCGGGGCGGCGCGGTCGGCGCCTTCGACACCCTCACCCACTTCCTCCACAGCAAGGATATGTATCTCGTCGGCTCGACCTACTGGAACATGGGCTACGGCCGCAACATCGGCGAAGTGACCCAGGACGACGAGGGCATCGCCAACATGAAGAACCTCGGCGAAAATATGGCCTGGCTGTTGAACAAACTTCACGGTTGCCGATAAGACGCCATCTGCTTTCCCACAAAAAAAGAAAGCCGCCCTTGCCTGGCGGCTTTTTTCGTTTCCTGGTACCTAAACTTGCCTTTGTTCTTTGAGCAGCTTGCACGACTGGTAATACAGCCCGGCAATCCAACCGGCTGCAATCCCAGCGAAAAGCAGAACTTCCTGTCCGCTCATCCGAATGCACCTCCATAATAAAATCATGGACGGACATCCGTTTAGAGAAAGCATCCCGGTGGGGACAGATCCCGTTGCCAGGCTTCTTGCGCATCGCTAGCGGTGCGTCGTCCCTCCTGGCTCACTGAGAAGCTCGTTCTGGTTGGCTGGCCGAGTATGTATACATTATACAACCTTTCGGCGGCACCATCCAGTCATCTCAGAAAAATTCGATATTTTTCGCGCGCCCGGCGGGCCGGCATCAGGGCGTCGCGTACTGCTTGTCCCGCCCGAGGATATGCTCGGTGATCCAGGTGCAGACGAAATCGAGCGTCGTCCGCAGGTACTCGTCCTGGTTGGCGTCAACCTTGTCGAGGTTCACCTCGTCGATCTTGGCGATGAAATCGGCGTGTTCGGCCTTGTGGGACAGGAACTTCTTATAGCCGATGCTCATCATATACTCTTCCTCGGTTTTGAAGTGGTATACGGTGTAATTGCGCAGCTCGGTCAGAATAGCGACGATATCGTCGTACTTGTCCACCCTAAGATCGTTCTTCAGCAGCCCGTAAGCCTCGTTTGCGATCTCGAACAGCCGCCGGTGCTGGGCGTCGAGGTTCTCCACCCCGGTGTTGTATGCGTCTTGCCATTTGATCATCGGAAACACCCCCGGTTCGCGCATTTATTTTTATTATTTATTCTTTTTCGACACGATCGTACCTCTCACCTTCAGCACAGCGATGTATTTATAAATAATATCACTAAATAATAATTATCCTTTCTCCTTCATAACGAAGACCCGCCGGAAAGCGGGTCTTCATGCCGTTATTGTTTGATTTTCGCCAGCTTCCTTGCCAGGCTCTTCTTGTGTTCGAGGTTGGCCTCGCGGTACAGCATCACCCGCATCGCCTGGGGCGAGCCGGCGCCGTGCATCGCTTCGGCCAGCGCCGTACCGCCGGTCATGTTCTCCAGCAGCCTCGCCATCCTTATCCGGTGCTCGGTCGGCACCGCCGGGTTGGCGGTGAAGTACTTGTCGATCAGCGGCCCCGTCTCGGCCGCCCGGTAGTCGGCCTCGTACGGCAGCGTGGCGATGAAGCCGCCGGCGATATCGTGGGCCAGGCGCGAGATCTCGTACATCGTTCGCGTGCAATTCAGCTTGACGGTGTTGGCCAGCAGCGTGTTGACGTAGTAGTTGCCCGCCTCCGTCTTGTGGCCCTCGGCCGAACAGGCGATCGAGCAATTGTACATCGTCTCCGCCTGGTGGATCATCTCGATCAGCTTATCCTTGATATGCGAAGCGCCCGTTGTGCCGTTGTAGTCGGCCATCGCCGCCGTAGCGCCGATGATGACGTCCGCCACCCCCACCTTGCAGCCGCCGTAATTCTGGCGGTGATACGAAGCGAACGTCTCCACATACTCCTGGGCGAACTGGTACTCGCCGCACATGAACACCCGCTCCCACGGCACGAACACGTCATTGAGCACCGTCAGCGTCTCGCCGCCGACGATCGCGAACTCCGCGTTGCCGGTGTCGATATCCCCTTCCAGGCGGCGCTCGCCGTTCGTCTGGCGCCCGAAGATGTGCACTACCCCCGGCGCGTCCACCGGCAGGGCGCAGGCCACTGCGTAATCCTTGTCCCCCGCCCCCAGGTTGGTCGTCGGCAGCACCAGCATCTCGTGCGAATTAACCATCCCCGTCTGGTGGGCCTTGGCGCCGCGGATTACGATGCCGTCAGGGCGGCGTTCGACGACATGCACATACAGGTCGGGATCGGCCTGCTGACCCGGCTTCTTGCTCCGGTCGCCCTTGGGGTCGGTCATCGACCCGGCGACCATCAGGTCGTTCTCCTGGACGTACTTCATGTATTCGACAAACCGCTTGTGATAATCGGTGCCGCACTCCTTGTCGACCTTGTGGGTGACGATGAAGGTGGCGTTGAGGGCGTCGAACCCGACGCACCGCTGAAAACAGGTGCCTGTCTGCTGGCCGATCATCCGCAGCATCTTCACCTTCTTCACAAGGTCGTCGGTACTCTGGTGGAGGTGGGTAAAGCGGTTGATCTTCTTACCGGTCAAATTGGAGGTGGCCGTCATCAGGTCTTCATACTGCGGGTCGAAAGCCAGCTCGTACGTCTTGCCCGCCGAGTTCACATGCGGCCGCGTCATCGGGTCGTCGACCACGCTTGCGATCTTGCGGCCGTTGCAATATATAACCGGCTTGAGCCGGCGCAGGCTGTCGAAATACTGCTCCTTGGTCATCATGATTCATTCACCCCTCCCGTAATCTTTCAAAATCCCCACTTCTGACGCATATCGGCCCACTCGCGGTCGCGCTGGCCGGCGATCAGCTTCCACTCCGCCGGGCCGAGGTGCTTGAACCGCTTCTGCAGCCCCAGATACTCCTCCACCGGCTTGAAGTTCTTCGGCACGGCATTCATCTTTACCCGGCCCTGCTCGTACTCCGCCAGGTACCACAGCCCAGTCTCCACCGCCAGGCGTCCGACCGCCATCGTCTGGTCGGACGGGAAGCCCCAGCCTGTCGGGCAGGGCGCCAGCACGTGGATAAACGACGGGCCGTCGGTGTTCTTCGCCTTCGCCACCTTGTTCAGGAAATCGGTGGTGTGGGCGATGCTGGCGGTCGCGCAGTACGGGATGCGGTGGGCGATAAGGATCTCGAACAGGTTCTTCTTCACGCCCCGTTTGCCCACCGACGCCCCCGCCACCGGCGAAGTCGTCGTCGCCGCCCCGAACGGTGTCAGGCTGCTGCGCTGCACCCCGGTGTTCATATACGCCTCGTTGTCGTAGCACACGTAAAAAATCTTGTCGCCGCGCTCCACCGCCCCCGACAGCGCCTGCAGGCCGATATCGGCCGTGCCCCCGTCGCCGGCGATGCCCAGCACAGTCACATCCTTCAGCCCCTTCGCTTTGACCGCCGCCGCCATCCCCGACAGCACCGCCCCCGTCGCCGGGAAAGGCGCCGTGAACGACGGCACCGCGAACGCCATCTGCGGGTAAATGCTCGTCACCGTCGACAGGCAGCTCGCCGGGTAGGCGAGAAAGGTCCGCTCGCCAGTAACCTTGAGGATGAGGCGGGCAATCGTGCCGGCGGCGCAGCCCGGGCAAGCCTTGTGGCCGTACAGCAGCTCGCTGTCGGGCAAATCCTTCACCTTCACCACTCTTCCCACCTCAATCCCGCGAATTGTATCTCCCGCTCGGCTTTGCCCTCCGTCAGGGCGATCACCTTGCGGTACATCTTCTCCAGGTGTTCCTTCGTTATATCGCGGCCGGAAAGCCCGGCGATGAAATTCACCGTGTGCGGATTGGCGCCCCCGGCGCTGTAAAGCGCGGCCTTCGCCTCGGTGTACAGCGCCCCCGCGTTGCCGAACGACACATCGCGGTCGATCACCCCGATGCCCTTCACCCGCCTGCCCAAGGCGGCGATCTCCCCGTTCGGGAACGGCCGGAAGTAGCGGACCTTGACCAGCCCGACCTTCAGCCCCTCGGCTCTGAGCTTGTCGACGACGATTCTCGTCGTCCCCATCACACTGCCCATACCCATCAGCACATACTCGGCATCCTCGCAGCGGTATTCCTCCATCATGCCGCCCCAGCGCCGGCCGAATGCGGCGGCGAAATCGCCGTCGGCCATGGCGATCGCCTTCCTGGCCGCCGCCATCGCCTCCTGCTGCTGATAGCGGAACTCCGTCTGCCACTCGGGGGCGACGGAAATGCACAAACTGCGGGGGTTGGCCAAATCGAGGACATTCTCGCCGGGCGCATATCGCGGCAGGAAGGCGTCCACCTCCCGCTGCCCCGGAATGCTCACCACCTCGTACGTATGGGTCAGCACAAACCCGTCCAGGCACACCATCACCGGCGTCTGCACAGCTGTGTCCTCGGCCACCTTATAAGCCTGGATCACCGTGTCGAGCGCCTCCTGACCGTTCTCCACATACACCTGCAGCCAACCGGCGTCACGCATCGCCAGCGAATCGCGGTGGTCGCCGAAAATATTCCACGGCGCCGCCACCGTGCGGTTGGCGTTCATCATCACGATCGGGAACCGGCTGCCGCTCACATAATGCAGCATCTCGCACATATACAGCAGCCCCTGCGACGACGACGCCGTGAACGTCCGGCAGCCCATCATCGCCGCCCCCATCACCGCCGCCATCGCGCTGTGCTCGCTCTCCACATTGATAAACTGGCAATCCATCTCGCCGCCGGCGATAAACTCCGACAGCTTCTCCACCACCGACGTCTGCGGCGTGATCGGATAGGCGGCAATGACCTCGGGCCGGCAGAGCCGCACGCCGTAGGACACGGCGTCGTTGGCGGACATGAAGGCGCGCTTCGCCGCGAGCGTTTCGCTACTCACCCCTGACGCCCTCCTTCACCATCGTGATCGCTTTTGCCGGGCACTCGGCCGCGCACAGGCCGCAGCCCTTGCAGAAGTTGTAATCGACGGCATAATTATCGCCTGTGCGGTCGATCGCCCCGTCGGGGCAGATCAGCCAGCACTGCTGGCACTTACGGCACTTAGCCGTCTGAATCACCGGGCGGAACACCCGCCAGCCGGCGTTGGCCTCCACAAGCACCGCCGCCTTCGCATACGGCCCGCGGGGCATCTCCTCCCCCGTCCGCGGATACTGAAACGCGCTCACAGTCGGTTTAGGCATGGATTTTCCTCCTGAGCTCGTTATACGCCCACTCCACAACCTCGCGGTTCTTCGCCCGGCTGTCGGCAGGCAGCATCTCGTCCACCGCCGCCAGCGCCGCCGGCAGCGCCACCAGCCCGGTCGCGCCCACAAACGCCCCGAACATCGGCGTGCTCGTCACCGGCTGCCCCAGTACGGCCAGCGCGATTCCCGTGGCGTCGATGGTATGTACCCGCCGGCCTTCGCCCGCGAAAGCGCCGGCGTCGCGGGCGGAATTTATCAGCACCTCGCCCCCCGGCTTCAGGCCCTCGAACACATCGACGACCTCCAGCAGGCTCTCGTCCAGCACCACCACGTAATCGCACCCGTACACCTTGCTGTGGTCGTGGATCGGTTTTGTATCGATGCGGGTGAACGCCAGCACCGGCGCACCCCGCCGCTCGGGCCCGAACGACGGGAAGGCCTGGACGAAATAATCCTCGGCCAGCGATGCGGCCATCCCCAGCAGTCGCGCGGCCGTAAAGCCGCCCTGCCCGCCGCGGCCGTGCCATCTTATCTCCTTCATCTTCTCCCCTCTTTCCTCAGCCACGACAATTTCCACGATATGAAAAATGTTTCCATTTAAATTTTACCGCCAGGTTGTTTTCGCTGTCAATCGGACAAATCAAAAAACGGCCGGAAATCCGCCCGCTCGCCGCCAAAAGGAATAATCATGCCCGGCATTGAATCTTTATAGCTGACGATACCCATACCACCCCACCAAGATAGGAGAGAAAACCCATGCCCATCTACGAATATTCCTGTACAAAATGCGGCAAGAAAGTCGAGCTGCTGCAGAAAATGGGCGCACAGGACGCCGGCGCACCCTGCCCCGCCTGCGGAGAAAACGCCCTGAAAAAACAGCTGTCCGTCACATCGCCGGCCCAGATGGCGAAAGGCGCCGCCCCGGCCTGCGCCCTGCCCGGTCAGCAGGGCCCCTGCGGCGGCTGCTGCGGCGGCTGCCACTGACAGAACCGGTCAAAGCCAAACAGCAAGAGCCAGGTACAGCACCTGGCTCTTCATATTTATAAACTTGTTTCCTGCCTAGCCCCGCTTGCGCGCCAGCACCTCGGTCACCGCGGCCACGATATCCTTGGCCGTCAGCCCGTAGCGGACCGCCAGCTCCTCCGGCGTGCCCGACTCGCCGAATGTGTCGGCGACACCCACCATAGCGACAGGCACAGGCCTGTGGCGGACCAGCGTCTCGGCCACCGCGCCGCCCAGGCCGCCGTAAATCTGATGCTCCTCGGCGGTCACGATCGCCCCCGTCTCGGCGGCGGCCTTCAGCACGGCATCCTCGTCCAGCGGCTTGACGGTGTGCATATTGATCACCCGCACGCTCACGCCCTTCGCCTGCAGCGCCTCGCGGGCCAGCAGCGCCTCGTACACGATCGGCCCGCAGGCAATGATCGTCGCATCCGTCCCATCGCGCAGCGTCACCGCCTTGCCGATCTCGAACCCGTCGTCCTCGGCCGTGAAAACCGGCGTCGCCTCGCGGGCAAAGCGCAGGAAACACGGCCCCAGCACAGCCGCCGCGGCCATCGTCGCCTTCTTCGCCTCCACCGCGTCGCACGGCACGATCACCTTCATATTCGGCAGCACCCGCATCAGGGCGATATCCTCCAGCGCCTGGTGGGTCGCCCCGTCCGCCCCTACCGAAATGCCGCCGTGGTTGCCGGCGATCTTCACGTTGAGATTGGCGTAACACACCGTCGTCCTGATCTGGTCCCACGCGCGCCCGGCCAGAAAAACGCCGTACGTCGTCGCGAACGGTATCTTGCCGCCCAGCGCCATACCGGCCGCCGTGCCGACCATATCCTGCTCGGCGATGCCCATATCGAAAAACCGTTGCGGGAACTTGGCGGCGAACCAGTCCGAGCGGGTCGACTTCGCCAGATCGGCGTCCAGCACCACCACATCCGGGTTGGCCGCCCCCAGCGCCAACAGCCCGTGGCCGTAGCCGTCCCTCGTCGGCAGCATCTTGTCGCTCATTGCCCCAGCCCCTTCCCGTAGATGTCGTCCAGCGCCCGCGCCAGCTCGTCGGCGTTCGGCGCCTTGCCGTGCCAGCCGGCGGCGTTCTCCATGAAAGAAACGCCCTTGCCCTTCACCGTCCTGGCAATGATGACCGTCGGCCTGCCCTTCGTCCGCGCCGCCTCGTCGTAGGCCGCCAGCACCTGCTCATAGTCATGGCCGTCGATCTCGACCGCGTGCCAGTTGAACGCCCGCCACTTCTCGGCCAGCGGCGCCAGCCCCATCACATTCTCCACGTCGCCGTCGATCTGCAGGCCGTTATAATCCACCAGCGCGCACACGTTGTCCAGCTTATAGTGGGCAGACGACATCACCGCCTCCCACACCTGGCCCTCCTGCAGCTCGCCGTCGCCCATCAGGCAGTATACCCTGAAGCCCTGACCGTTCATCTTCGCCGTCAGCGCCAGGCCGTTGGCGATCGACAGCCCCTGCCCCAGCGACCCGCTCGACACCTCCAGGGCCGGCAGCGCCAGGCAGCTCGGGTGGCCCTGCAGGCAGCTGCCGAACTTCCGCAGCGTCGTCAGTTCCTCCGCCGGCAGGTACCCGCTACGCGCCATCACCGAATACAGCAGCGGGCAGGCGTGGCCCTTCGACAAAATAAACCGGTCCCGCTCCGGCCACTTCGGCTCCGTCGGCCGATGGCGCATAACCTTGAAATAAAGAGCCGTCAGCAGCTCCACCGCCGACAGGCTGCCGCCCGGGTGCCCCGAGCCCGCCGCCGCCGTCATCCTGACGATGTCGGCCCGCACCTCGCGTCCGACCGCGGCCAGCGAATCGATGCAATAGGTTTTCAAAAAACCGCCCCCCGCCCAATAATAATAGCTTTACATCGGTGCCATTCATTTCTCGTCGCCGGCCGCGTATTCCTGCCGCCCCGCCCCGCCGGAGACTTTTCTTCCGGCAAGACAGCAAAAAGGACTCCGGCCCATCCGGAGTCCTTTTCTGCCTGCTTTACGCGCAGCGGGCCGCACTGCCCGCCAGCCGCCGGTAAGCCAGGATGCCTGCGCCGGCCGCGAACGCGATCGCCGCCAGCAGCAGGAAAAACTTGTCTTTCGGCAGCACGTCCCAAAATGTGCCGATATAGCCGGCCAGGAAGTTGCCGGCGAACGACGACATAAACCATACCCCCATCATCATCGACACCATGCGGGGCGGCGACAGCTTCGTGAACAGCGACAGGCCGACCGGCGACAGATACAGCTCGCCGACCGTGAGGATGAGGATGCTGCCGATCGTCCACAGCATGTTTACCGGTGTACCGTCCACGTCGTACATCGCGGCCGCCGGCATCAGCACCAGGAACGACAGGCCGAGCAGCATGCAGCCGACAGCCATCTTCACGATCGCGTCCGGCTCGCGGCCGCGCCTGGCCTGCCAGGCCCACAGCGAAGTCACCAGCGGCGTCAGCAGGAAAATGAACAGCGGGTTGAACGACTGAAACCACGTGGCCGGCATCTCCCAGCCGAAGATACGGCGGTCGGTGTCCTCGTCGGCCCACAGCGCCATCGTGTTGCCCTGCTGCTCGTACGCCATATAGAAAACGGCGCTGAACATGCACATAAAGATCAGCAGCCACACCCGCCCTTTCTCGTCGGCGGTCAATGCGCCGCCACCCGGCTGGCAGTCGGCCGCAGGCCGGCGCACAGCGCATTCCGGCGACAGGTACCGCTGTCCCCATATATAGAGGAGCAGGCCGATCATCATGCCCACCCCGGCGAAGCCGAAGCCCCAGTGCCAGCCGTACACCTCGCCGAGCGTCCCGCAGACCAACGGCGACAGGAACGCCCCCAGGTTGATGCCGACATAGAAAATATTGAAGGCCCGGTCGCGCCGGGGGTCCCCCGGCGGGTACAGGCTGCCCACCTGGGTCGAGATATTCGGCTTGAACGCCCCGTTGCCGAGCACCAGGAAAACCAGCGCCGGGTAGAAAAGATTCTCGAACGCCATCAGGAAGTGGCCGATCGCCATCAGCACGCCGCCGACGATCACCGTCTTACGCTGGCCCCACACCCGATCGGCCAGCATCCCGCCGAAAAACGGCGTCATATAAACGAAGCCGGTGTACAGGCCGTAGACCTGCGACGCCTGGCCCTGGGAAAACAGCAGATGCTTGGTCATGTAGAAAATCAGCAGGGCCCGCATCCCGTAGTACGAGAACCGCTCCCACATCTCGGTAAAAAAGAGCACATAAAGCCCTTTGGGATGACCGAACAACTCCCCGTCCCGGCTTTGCATCGGCATGCCTCCCCCGGTAATCGCCGCCCCGACCGGCGTAAAGAGCGCTCCCGGCAGGGTTTTCGGTTCTATTTCGACAATCCCCTACATAATCCTCCCCCCAGGAAATGCCTGCCATATACCGGTATGATATACTGATAATAAAAGAGTTTTTATCCTCCGCACACTCGCCGAAAGGGGTGCCGTAACAATGAAACTCGCCAGAACTATCCTCGCCTGCGCCCTCCTGCTCCTGGCAATGCCTGCGGCCGGCGCCGAAACCCATCCCCAATCCGTGTCCGTCGTCACCCAGAGTCTTCACCAGGGAGTGCTCGATTTCCAATATCCGCGGGTGATCGGCATGCCCGACGCCAAGGCCCAAGACATCATCAACGCCGCCATCGCCCGGCGGGTCGAGGGATTCCGCGCCGGTGTCGCAGCCGGCCCTTCCGGGCCTTTCACCGAAACCGCTATGGCCAGATACGCCGTCCGCCACAACGGCGACGGCAAACTCAGCCTCACCCTGACCTTCTACGTATACCAGGGCGGCGCCCACGGCATGACCTACATGCGCGGCCTCACCTTCGACCTCGCCACCGGCCGCGAATACCGCCTGCCCGACCTCGTCCCGTACGACGGCGGCGGCCGCGAGAAAATCGACGCCGCCATCGCCGCCCAGCTCAAAGACCGCAACCTCCCCCTCATCGCCCCCTTCAAAGGCGTCGCCGACAACCCCGACTTCTACCTCGCCGCCGACGGCCGGCCCGTCGTCTTCTTCCAGCTATATGAGCTCGCCCCGTACGTATACGGCTTCCTGGAGTTTCCTCTGTCCATCGGCGCCCGGTGATAACGCCCACTCCCATACTTAGGAGAGGAGTCACTCCCATGCACAGAATAAGCCGTTGGTTTGCCGCTGTCCTGCTGGCAACCGTGTTCGCCGCGGCTTCGCCGACTCCTGTTTCCGCCGCCGGGGCGGCCGGCAACCTCGTCATCCTCTTCACCCACGACACCCACTCCCATATCGCCGAGTACCCCCCCGTGAGCGGCGACGGCATAACCGGCCGTGCAGGCGGCCTCGCCAGAATAGCAGCAGCCATAGACGCCGAGCGCCGCGGGCGTGAAGACCGGGTGCTGCTGCTCGATGCCGGCGACTTCAGCATGGGCACAATCTTCCACACCATCCGCTCCACCCGCTCGGCCGAACTCGTGCTCATGGGTGCGCTCGCTTACGACGCCACCACCTTCGGCAATCACGACTTCGACTTCACCGCCGACGGCAGAGAACACTTCCGTCGCCAGATTGGTCACCGGCTTTAGCCAGGATATCGACCGCAGCTATCTCGCCGCCTTTGGTTATAAGACAGGCCAGTTCCTGTCCAGCAGCCGCTTTGCCCTACCCGCCCCCGACTGGGATCGCGGTCGGCCGGATGCCGTCCTGTCCGGCCAAGGCGACCTCGTCACCGATGCCTACCGGGCGGCCGTGCGCGCCGTAGAAGGTCCCCGCTATCGCGAAATATCCCTTGCCGTCACCCCTTACGGCCTCATCCGCGCCCCGCTGCCCGCCGGCCACGTCACCGTCGACGACGCCTTTCGCGTTCTGCCGTTAGGAATAGGCCTTGACGGCCGGGCCGGCTACCCGCTTGTCACTTTTTGGCTTACCGGTCGTGAAATCCGTTCCCTGTTCGAAATCGAAGCCACCCTCGCCGACGTGAAAGAAGATGCCCGCCTCCAAATCAGCGGCATGCGCTTCGCCTACGACCCAGGAGCGCCCCCCTTCGCCCGCGTCGCCGCCGTCGAGGTCGAGACCGGCGACGGTGCTCTCGAACCGCTTGACGACAACCGCCTGTACCGGGTATGCACAAACCTCAACGGCTATTACCTGCGCGACTTCCTCGCCCGCGCCACCGGCGGCCGGCTGACCTACCAGCCCAAAGACGCAGCAGGCACCCCGCTCACCGATCCCCGCGCGCTCGTCGTCCGCCGCACCGCCGACCCTGGCTCTCCGGAAGTCAAAGAATGGCTGGCCCTCGCCATATACCTCGGCGCCTTCCCCGACCGCGACGGCGACGGCAGGCCAGACATCCCGGACAACTACCGTACCCCCCAGCCGCGGATCGTGCCGCTGGCTGCTCAATAGGCCTCTCCTGCAAGCAAAAGAGTTGGACCATAACGGTCCAACTCTTTATTCTCCCCAAATAGCCTCACTCGACGGCTTTTGCCGTCACCGTGAAGGAATCCCCGGCGTTGCCGACGATCGTCACGAAACCGCCGGCCGCCGCGAACACCTCGCCGCTATCCACCGCGCTGTCGTACAGCACCGTCCCCTCGGCATCGAACACGATCACCCTGCCCTTCGCCGGCTTTTCGAAGCCCAGCACGCAGTCTTCCGCCACCTTCAGCCATTCGTTATACCCGTCCGTGCCGATGGCATGGGTCGTCTTGCCGCTCTCCAGCGCTGCCGCCATATCGGCAGGCATAAACAGCACTCCGGCACTCCAGGCCCACATCCGGCCTTCTTTTTCGATCAGGCGGAGTTCGGACAGATCGCGCAGCGCCTTCACCGCCATACCCGCGAAGGTGGGGGACTCGACTTTCAAAACGCTGCCGAAATCGATGTAGCCCGGCAGTGCGTCTATCGAATAAGACTCGACAACATAACCGGCCGCGGCCATCGATCCCTCGAAGGCTTTCGCGTTCCGTCTCAGCCACTTCTGGCCGTCGATCGCGATCGCCAGCTCTTTCGGCTCCGCCACAGGCTCGATTTTTTCACCGCTGATCGCATCCGCCTTGAATGACGGAGCATGCTGTACAAAGTAGCGCCTGCCGTCGATAGCCGCGAAATAAACCTTCGCCTCACTCTTATGGAAATAGCCGGAGTTATAAACCGCCGACAGCTGGGGCGTTTCCGTCTTGCCTTCCACTTTATAAACAGTCAGTGTCCCTTTCTCCATATCGAAAGCGATTCTCGTAAGGGCGCCGCTGAAATAGTAACCCTCAAAAGCCTTCATCTCCGCGGGGATCGGCTCAGCCTTGGCAGGCGGCGTCACCGCTTTGGCCGTTCTTTTCATCAGGCCTTTGTCGGCAAGATAAGCCGCCAGCACATCGGCAGCGATAACGAAGGCCCCGCCGGCCTTCCCGGTGGAGACTATGGCCACCGACACCCTTTTGTCGGGGGCGGCGAACACCTGCGCGGTATACGTGCCGCTGTTGCCGCCTTTGCCTAAAACCTTGATCCCCTGTTCCTTGAACGGCACATGTTCGGCAACATCCCAGCCGAGTCCCCAGCTTATGTCGGGGCCGCGGAGTTTGCCCCGGAACGTGGCCGGCTGTACCTTCTTCATCTCGTCAAGCGCCTTGGCCGAGAGAATCTGGGCGCCTTTCCCCGAGAAAGTGTCGGCGAAGCGGCATAAATCTTCGGCCGATGCCGAAAGTCCGCCTGCTCCCAGGACAGACAGGACTTCCAGCGGCTCGCTGGCCGTTTTTCCCGGCGGGTAGAACTTTGCCGCCTTTACCCCTGTACCCGCCAGCCACATACCGACACCCGGGCCGGTATGGTTCAGCGACAACGGCTTAAATACCCGTTCGTGCAAAAAATCCATGAAGCTTTGCCCCGAAGCCCTGACCACAATCATTTCCGCCAGGGTGAAGCCGTCGTTGCAGTATGGGTTCATTTCGCCCGGCTGATGCTTGAGGTTCGAAAGGGCCAGCGTTTCCAGGATGTCCTTGTAAACATCCTTGTTGAAAGAGTAACCGAAATTGTTCGCCCCGGTTGTGCCAGGCAGCCCCGACGTGTGGTTGAGCGTCATCCTCACCGTGATATCCTTATAGCGCTCGTCTGCCATCTTAAACTCCGGGATATACCTGGTCACCGGCTTGTCGAGATCGACCTTGCCCTCGTCGACGAGCAGCATGATCGCCGTCGTCACATACATCTTGCTCACCGAGCCGATGTTAAAGACGGTGTTCTTGTCGACCGGGACGCTCTTCTCGCGGTCGGCCATGCCGAAACCCTCGGAGTACACGATTTTTCCGTCATCCATGATAGCTATGGCGGCGCTGCCGATAGCCCCGGAGTTTATGTCCTTCCACATCTCCGTGCGAGCGACGGTCACCGCGCTGCCGCCATCGGCGCCGCCGGCCCATGCCGGCGCTGCGCCCGCCACCAGCACGCACATCGCCAGGCATAATATCCCTATCACTTTCCGCATCAATTGCACCTCCTTAATCTACTTCCTGCCCTCGGTCCGCGCCAGAAAGCCGCGCACCGCCGCTAGGTATTCGTCGGGTTTTTCCAGGTGATGCTGGTGGGAAGTATCGGCGAACACCACAAGCTCCGACCCGGGCAGCGCTCGCTGGTACAGCCGCGTCGTCGCCGGCGTCGCCTCGTCCTGGCTGCCGCAGGTGAACAGCACCGGGACGGTTATCTCCCCGAGGCGGCCGACAAGGTCGGCATCCTTCAGGCTGCCGGTCGCGGTGAACTCGCTCGGCCCGAACATGCTCAGGTAAACCGGCACCCCCATCTTTTCAAATGTCCGCTGCACCGGCTCAGGCCACGGATCGAGCAGGCACAGGTGCTTCCGGTAAAACGCCATCACCGCCTCCTGATACGCGGGCGATTCGTAATCGCCCTTCGCTTCGGCCGCCGCCACCACCTGCCGCACCTCG
The DNA here is from genome assembly GCA_031460455.1 of Sporomusaceae bacterium. Taxonomy (NCBI): domain Bacteria; kingdom Bacillati; phylum Bacillota; class Negativicutes; order Selenomonadales; family Sporomusaceae; species Sporomusaceae bacterium. The sequence goes on along the minus strand of JAVKTQ010000012.1, from coordinate 98,507 downwards.
TCCGGCATGGCGGCGAGATAAGCGCGCTGGTCGGCGATCCACAGCGGAGCGCTCAGAAAGGGCGCCGTCAGCACCAGGCTGCGGACCCCGCCGGGCTTCTTGGCGAGCATATACTCGACTGCCAGCATCGTACCCCACGACTGACCGAGGATATGCACCTCACCCAGACCGAGCGCCGCCCGCACCGCCGCCAGCTCCTCCACGAACCGAGCGGTCGTCCACAGCGACGGGTCGTCCGGTCGGTCGGAATTGCCGCAGCCCAGCTGGTCGTAAAAAACCACCGGCCGCTCGTCGGCCAACGCCGCCAAAGGCTCCAGATAATCGTGGGGCGCCCCCGGTCCTCCGTGCACCATGAGCACAGGCGCCCCGGCCTTCTCCCGTCCGACGATCCGGTACCACACCTGCCCGCCGCTGACCGCTATCTTCCCCTCCGTCGCCGCCGTTATCCCCATATCTTGTCACGCCTCCTGCCACATAATTTTTACCGAAAGAACGGCCCCGTCCTGGCGCAGCACGCCTGGCCGGGGCCGGCTTAATCAGTTCCTAATTGCCGGCCGCCTTCGCCATCACCGTAAAGGCATCCCCGGCGTTGCCGGTCATCGCCACGAAGCCGCCGGCGGCCACAAACACCTCGCCGCTGTCCAACACGCTGTCATACAGCAGCGCCCCTGCGGCGTCGTACACCAGCACCCGGCCCTGCGCCGGTTTCGCAAAGCTCAGCACGCTGTCCTCGGTCACCTTCAGCCATTCGGCAAACCCGTCCGCGCCAATCACGCCGGTCGCCTTGTCGTCCTCCAGCGTTGCCGCCATATCGGCAGGCATGAACAGCGCCCCGTTGCACCACGCCCACAGCCGTCCGTCCCTGTCGACCAGGCGGAGCTCCGATAAATCGCGCATCGACTTGACCGGCATCCCGGCGAAAAGCGGCGACTCGATCCTCTTCACGCCGCCAAACTCGATATAGCCCGGCAGCGCCTTGATCAGGCCGCCTTCGACGACATAATCGGCCACGCCCATCGAGCCCTCAAAAGGTTTCGCGTTCCGCCGCAGCCATTTCCGGCCTTCGACCTGGGCCGCCAGCTTTACCGGCGCGGCAACAGGCTCGATTTTTTCGCTGCTGATCGTATCCACCATCCAGGCCGGATCGTGCTTCGCCAAATAACGCCGGTCGCCGGAAACCGTAAAATACAGCATTTCCCCTTTTGCGTGGAAATAGCCGTTGTTGTATACCCCCGTCACCACCGGGGTCTCCGTCTCGCCGGCCACGTTGTAGACGGTCAGAGCGCCCTTTTCTATATCGAGCGCCACTTTATACAGCGCGTTGCCGGTGGCGTAGTAGCCCGCAAAAGCCCTGAGCGATTCGGGCGCGGGCTGCGCTTTGACCGGCGGCGTCACAGCCTTGACTTCTTTCTTCATAAGCCCCTTGTCGACAAGATACGCTTCCAGCACCCTGTCGGCGATGGCGATCGCGCCGCTCCGCGCTCCGCTGGCGATCACCGCCACCGCGATCCGCTTGTCAGGCACGGCAAACATCATCGTGGTATAAGTCCCCGTACCGCCGCTCTTGCCGAGCACCTTTATCCCCTGAACCCGGTAGCGTTCGTGGTCGGTCACGTCCCAGCCCAGCCCGAAGCTCACATCGGGGCCGCGCAGCTTGCCGTTGAACTCGGGCGACTGCACCTTCTTGATCTCCGCCAGCGCCTTGGCCGACAATATCTGCGGGCCTTTTCCCGCGAACGAATCGGCGAACCGGCACAGATCCTCCGCCGACGCCGACAGCCCGCCCGCCGCCAGCACCGAAAGCACCTCCAGCGGCTCGGCGTGCAGCCTGCCGGGCGGATAATACTTCGCCGCCCTCACCGTTTTCGTCTCCTGCCTCATGCCGACACCCGGCCCGGTGTTGCTGATCCCCAGCGGCCTTAATACCCGCTCATTCAGGAAATCCGGGAAGCTCTGCCCCGAGACCCTGACGACGATCATCTCCGCCAATGTGAACCCGTCGTTGCAGTACGGGTTCATCTCGCCCGGCCGGTGCTTCAGGTTGGACAGCGCCAGCGTGTCCAGCGTATCCTTGTAAACGTCCTTATTAAAAGCGAACCCGAAATTATTCGCTCCGGTCGTGCCCGGTATGCCTGAGGTATGGTTGAGCGTCATCCTCACCGTAATGTCCTTGTAGCGCTCGTCCGCCATCGTAAATTCGGGCAGATACCTTGTCACCGGCTGGTCGAGATCCACCTTGCCCTCGTCGACCAGCAGCATGATCGCCGTCGCCACATAAACCTTGCTCACCGAGCCCATATTGAAAATGGTATGCCTGTCGACCGGGATGCCTTTCTCGCGGTCGGCCATCCCGAAGCCCTCGGAATAAACGAACTTCCCGTCGTCCATGATGGCGACGGCCGCGCTGCCGGTAGCCCCGGCATTGATGTCCTTCCAGATCTCCGTGCGGGCGGTCACCTTGGCCGTCCCGCCATCCCCGGCCGACGCCAGGGGCAGACAAACCGCCAGCAGGCAGACCAGCACCAAGCCGGCCCCGAAAAACCGTTTCATCACTTGCACCTCCAAAAATCGTCTATCTGCCATCTTTCCAAATGTTCCGACATTTCCCGCCATCAATATCTTTCCATGCCACTGCCTCAAATCCTCCTCCTTTGCGGCGTGGGATTGACAAACCCCTCTTACCGTCTCCCGCTTTGATGGCAATCGGGTTTGGTGATGCCCAAAAAATCCTTTGATGGCAATTGCGTTTGTTAATGGCCAATTTTTGCTTCTATTTAGAGGAGATTATCGTAAGGCAGAGAAATATTAAGCAAAACTCCGAAATCAGCAGGATATTGCGAATTTTTTCACAAACTCATCCGGCGCGTTTGCCGGTTTACGAGAGGTATGAAGATGCGCATCAGATTTGCCAGCCCGCTAGCGAAACGCCTGGGCGCCGGGGAATGCACCATCGACGCTCCGCAGCCGCTCACGGTCGACGAAATCGTCGCCATCCTGGCCGGCCGCTTCTCCCATACCGAGGTTTTCCGCGACGGCACGGCCGACGGCTTCGTGCCCTACGTCTGGATGGCGTTCAAAAACGGCCGGTATCTGCTCAACCCCGACGACAGACTCGACGACACCGACGAACTGGAATTTATTCCCCCGATAATGGGCGGATGATGCGGAGGCGCCACCGTGGGCGGATACAACAACAAGCTCGCCTATGTGAACTTAACGGCTAAAACCGTCTCCTGGAAGGAGCTCACCCGGGAAGAATGCCGCACCTGGATTGGCGGCAGCGGCCTGGGCGCGAAGCTTCTCTTCGAGCATTCGGTGCCCGACGTCGACCCGCTCGGCCCGGACAACCCGCTCATCTTTACGACCGGCCCGATGACCGGTTCCTTCATTCCCGGCGCCGGCCGCCACCAGGTCGTCACCAAATCGCCCCTCACCGGCATATACGGCGAAGCCGACGCCGGCGGAAAGTGGGGGACGGTGCTAAAAGCATCGGGTTATGACGGCATAATTATTTTAGGTCAGACCACTAGGCCAGTATATTTGTACGTCCACGACGGAATTGTCGAAATATTTGACGCATTCGATCTGTGGGGGCTGGACATCTACGACACCGACGCCGCCCTCAAAAACATCCACGGCCCCGACGTCACCGTCGCCGCCATCGGCCCGGCCGGCGAAAACCAGGTCCTGATGGCCACCATCGTCACCGAAGGCCGCAAAGCCCATACCGCCGGCCGCGGCGGCCTTGGGGCCGTCATGGGCTCCAAGCGGCTCAAAGCCATCGTCGTTGCCGGCGACCGTCCCGTCCCCGTCCACGACCGGCAGCGTCTCGAACGCAGCATCGAAGCCCTCGCCGCCACCATCGAAAAACGCACCGCCGCTCTCCAGGAATACGGCACAGCCGGCGGCATCACCGGCTTCGAGCGCATCGGCGACATGCCGGTGAAAAACTGGTCGCAGGGCAGCTGGCCGGCGGTCGAAAAAATATCCGGGCAAACGATGAGCGCCACCATGAAAACCGGCCGCAGCAAATGCCAGTCCTGCCCCGTCGGCTGCCGCCGCACCGTCAAAAACAAGAGCCGCTACGGCAGCGTCGACGGCGCCGGCCCGGAATACGAAACCCTCGGCATGTTCGGCGGCGCATGCCTGATCGACGACCTCGAAGCCATCACCCAGGCCAACGAACTGTGCAACCGCTACGGCATCGACACCATCTCCACCGGCGCGTCCATCGCCTTCCTCATGGACCTGTACGAAAAGGGCTTCGTCGACCTCGAAAGGCTCCACGGCGGCCCCGTCGCCCCCGGTCACCTGCCAGTGTGGGGCAACGCCGAGGCGATGCTGTGGCTCATCCACGCCATCGGCCGCCGCGAGGGCATCGGCCGCGTGCTCGGCCTCGGCGTCAGGCGCGCCGCCGAAATCATCGGCGGCCGGGCCCACGAATGCGCCTTCCACGTCAAAGGCCTCGAAATGCCGGCCCACGACCCGCGGGCCTTCAACTCCATGGCCCTCGGCTACGCCACCTCCAACCGGGGCGCGTGCCACCTCCAGGGCGGCAGCTACTTCTTCGAAAAAGCCGCCACCATGCCCGAAATCGGCATCACCAAAATCCTCGACCGCTTCCGCACAAACAACCAGGGCGACATCCAGGCCCGCCTCCAGGACATCATGTGCCTGATGGACTCCATGAAACTGTGCAAATTCCTCCTCTACGGCGGCGTCAACCTCACCGTAATCACCGAATGGCTCAACTGCCTCACCGGCTTCGACTACACCGTCGAGGAAATGCTGGCCACCGGGGAACGCATCTTCAACCTCAAGCGCCTCTACAACATCAGGTGCGGCATCGGCCGCGCCGACGACACCCTGCCGCGCCACATCCTCGAAGAGCCGCGTCCCGACGGCGGAGCGGCCGGCAACCTGCCGCCGCTCGCGGCGATGCTCCAGGAATACTACCAGGCCCGCGGCTGGGACGGGGAAGGACGGCCCTCGCCGGACACCCTCTCGCGGCTGGAACTGTGCGAATACTAAATTTAAAATATATAACGCTTCAAAGGAGGAGAAAACTTGGGAACCGTCAGCAGAAGAACCTTTCTTAAACTGATGGCGGCCGGTGCCGGTGCAGCAACCGTATGGAACGGCAACCTCGCCGTACCCGCCATCGCCGCCCCGCGCCCCTACCGCCTCAAAGACACCAAGGTCAGCCCCTCGATCTGCATCTACTGTGGCGTCGGCTGCGGCCTGCTCGTCTACGCCAAGGACGGCAAAGTCGTCAACGTCGAAGGCGACCCCGACAACCCCAACAACCAGGGAGGCCTGTGCGGCAAAGGCTCGTCGGCCTACGAGGTCTACGCCAGCCCCCGCCGGCTCAAAAAAGTCCTTTACCGGGCCGCCAACTCCGACAAATGGGAAGAAAAAGAATGGAGCTGGGCCATCCCGGAAATCGCCAAACGCATCAAGCAAACCCGTGACGCCAGCTTCAAACTCAGGGAAGGCGCCGTAGCGGTCAACCGCACCGAGGCGCTCGTACAACTGGGCGGAGCGTCCCACGACACGGATGAAAACTATCTGCTGGCGAAGTTCGCCCGCGCACTCGGCATTGTCGGCCTGGAACACCAGGCCCGTATCTGACACTCCTCCACGGTGGCAAGTTTGTCACCATCTTTCGGCCGCGGCGCCATGACCAACTCCATCCCCGACGTAGCCAATGCCGACGTCATCATGGTCTGCGGCGGCAACCCCGCCGAAAACCATCCCGGCGTCGCCCGCTTCATCAACCAGGCGCGGGAAAAAGGCGGCATCGTCATCTCCGTCGACCCCCGCTACACCCGCACCTCGGTGCTGTCCGACATCTACGCCCCCATCCGTCCCGGCACCGACATCGTCTTCTTCAACGCCCTGGTCAACTACATCCTCACCAACAAAAAATACTTCGAACCCTACGTCAAAAACTACACCAACGCCAGCTACCTCCTCAAACCCGAGTTCGCCTTCAAGGACGGCTACTTCAGCGGCTGGGACAACGCCAAGAAGAAATACGACTATGCCACCTGGCAGTACCAGACCGGCCCTGACGGCGCGCCGCTCACCGACCCCACCCTCCAGAGCCCCGACTGCGTCTTCCAGCGCATGACCCAGTTCTACTCCCGTTACACCCCGGCGCTGGTCGAAAAAGTCACCGGCATGAAGCAAGACCTCTTCCTGAAGATCGCCGCCGCCTACTCCGCCACCGGCGTGCCCGACAAATCCGGCACCCTCCTCTACGCCATGGGTCTCACCCAGCATACCAAAGGCGTGCAAAACATCCGCGCCTTCGCCATCGTCCAACTGCTCCTGGGCAACATGGGCCTCCCCGGCGGCGGCGTCAACGCCATGCGCGGCGAAGCCAACGTCCAGGGCTCCACCGACGCCGGCCTGCTGTTCGGCAACCTGCCGGGCTACCTGGCGGCGCCGGGCGCGGCCGCCCACCCTGACCTCAAAACCTACCTCGAAAAAATCACCGTCAAAAACAGCTTTGCCGAAAACACCCCGAAATTCGCCGTCAGCCTCCTCAAAGCGTGGTGGGGCGACAAGGCCCAGCCCGAGAACGACTTCTGCTTCGACTACCTGCCCAAGTTCTCGCGCCCGCACAGCTTCATGGACATCTTCGACGACATGTACGCCGGCAAAATCAAAGGCCTGCTGCTGTGGGGCATGAACCCGCTCGTCTCCGGGCCGAACTTCGAAAAAACCGCCGCCGGCCTCGAAAAGCTCGACTGGATGATGGGCATCGACCTGTTCGAATCCGAAACCCACCGCTTCTGGAAGCGCCCTGGCGCCAACCCCAAGAACATCAAAACCGAAGTCTTCCTCCTCCCCGCCGCCTCGATGGTCGAAAAAGACGGCTCAGCCACCAACACCAGCCGCTGGCTGCAGATGCGCTACCGCTCCGTCGACCCCATCGGCGACTGCAAGGAAGACGGCGCCGTCATGTACATGCTCATCAAGGAGCTCAAAAAGCTCTATGCCGCCGACGCCAACGCCGTCTTCCCCGGCCCCATCCTCGACATCACCTGGGGCTATGGCGGCGAACACTACAACGCTGACGAAGTCTTCAAAGAAATGAACGGCTGGGACGTCAAAACCAAGCAACAGCTCCCCGGCTTCGCCACCCTCAAAGCCGACGGCTCCACCGCCAGCGGCAGCTGGATCTACTGCGGCATGTACCCGCCGGCCGGCAACCTCGCCAAGCGGCGCAAGCCCGACAAACAGGGCATCGGCCTTAACCTCGAGTGGGGCTGGGCCTGGCCGATGAATCGTCGCATCCTCTATAACCGCGCCTCCTGCGACCTTGACGGCAAACCGTTCAGCGACAAAAAGTACCTCGTCCACTGGGACGCCGCCGGCAAGAAATGGACCGGCATCGACGTCCCCGACTTCATCGGCACCAGGGCGCCGACCGACCCGTTGGGCACGGCCCCCTTCATCATGGTCCCCTACGGCCTCGGCCGCCTGTTCGCTCCCGGCGGCATGACCAGCGACGGCCCCTTCCCCGAGCACTACGAACCGATGGAATCGCCGGTGAAAAACGCCATGGGCCCGGTTCAGAACAACCCGCTGGCTGTCACCTACAAATCCGACCGCGACAAATGGGCAGCCGTCGGCGGCGAAGAATTCCCCTACATCTGCACCACCTACCGCGTTGCCGAACACTACCAGACCGGCAACATCACCCGCAAGCTCCTCACCACCACCGAAGCCATGCCCGAAACCTTCCTGGAAATCGACCCCGAGCTGGCCAAAGCCAAGGGCATCAAGAACGGCGAATACGTCGAAGTCTCCTCCGCCCGCGGCAAGATCAAGGTCAAGGCCTTTGTCACCCCGCGCCTCCAGCCGATGGTCATCGACGGCAAGAAATGCCATGTCGTCGGCATCCCCTGGAACTACGGCTTCTTCGGCGAAGACCCCTCCGGCCTGGCCAACACCGTCACCAGCGCCAACATGCTCACCCCCCAGGCCGGTGATCCCAACGTACGGATACCAGAGTACAAGGCCTTCATGGTCAACGTAAGGAGGGCGTAGCAATGGCCAGACTGGCGTATCTCTTCGACAGCTCCAAATGCGTCGGCTGCCACGGCTGCCAGATCGCCTGCAAGCAGTGGAACGAAGAACAAGCGACGCGCACCACCTTCACCGGCAGCTACCAGAACCCCCCCTCCCTCAGCCCCGACACGCGCACCATCATGCGCTTCTACGAAAACTTCGAGCAGGACACCATCCCCCAGCTCAACATCCTTAAAGTCCAGTGCTACCACTGCGGCGAGCCGGCCTGCGTCAAGGTTTGCCCCAGCGGCGCGCTCAGCAAGACCGACAAAGGCATCACCGCCGTCGACGCCGCCAAATGCATCGCCTGCGGCTACTGCCACAGCGCCTGCCCCTTCACCGTCCCGGCCATCGGCAAACATGTCAACAAATGCGACATGTGCTTCAGCCGCACCGAGCACGGCGACGACAAGCAGAAAACCTCCACCCCGGCCTGCGTCAAAACCTGCCCCGCCGGCGCCCTCGAATTCGGCGACCGCGACGCCCTCGTCGCCAAAGCCCACAAGCGGGTCGATTGGCTCAAGACGCGCGGCCACAAAGACGCCAACCTCTACGGCGAAAAGGTCCTCGGCGGTCTCGGGGTCATGTCCGTCCTCAAGTACCCGCCCGCCAGCTACGGGCTGCCGGCCAACCCGACCATGCCGCTCGAGCTGTTCGTCTGGAAAGACCTCTTCAACCCGATGGGCCTCCTGATGCTCGCCGGCGCAGTCGGCGCGGCCGCGGGCCACTACCTGCTGGCCCGCCGCCAGGCCAGGGACGACCATCACCACCACGGCGGCGACGACAGCAAAGGGAAGGAGGAGATGAAAGGATGAAACCAGGGTACATCTTGAAACACGAAAAACCGACCCGCATCTTCCACTGGGTCAACCTGATCGTCTTTGTCCTCCTGCTCCTCTCCGGGCTGGCCGTCTTCAACAAAAACCTCGCTTTCCTCGCCCTCCCCTTCGGCGGCCTCAAGAACGCCGCCACCGTCCACAAATACCTCGGCTGGGTGTACTTCATCGCCCCGCTCGTCTACATCGCCCTCTATCCCAAACTGTTCGTCAAATTCCTCAAAGTCATCGGCAACATCACCAAGGACGACATCGCCTGGTTCAAGATCGCCGGCGGCTACCTGGCGCCGTTCATCAAAGGCACCCCGCCGCCCCAGGACAAGTACAACGCCGGCCAGAAATCCCTCGGCTGGATGGTCATCGGCCTCTCCTGCATCCTGGCCGCCACCGGCCTGGCGATGTTCTTCTACGCCAGCATGCCCCCCGCGGTCGTGCGCTGGGCCATCCTCATCCATGCGGCCGTCGGCATCTTCCTCGGCTGCGGCGTCATCGTCCACGCCTACCTCGCCGCCATCCACCCCGTCTCCAGCAAAGAATTCTACACCATGATGGGCAGCGGTTACATCGACGAGGAATTCGCCAAGGGCCACAACGAAAAATGGTACAAGGAAATGAAAGCCAAATCGTCCCAATAAACGGCAGGCGGGAAGACTTACCCTCTTCCCGCCTTCTTCCCTGTCAGAAATGAGGAGAAAATAATGCAGCTAAAAGACTTCGGCGCCAAATACCCCTTCCTCACAGGCAACCTCCCCTTCTGGGAGAAGTACAACAAAGCCCGCGACGAGCTCTTCGGGTTGTTCTCCCGGATGGACGCGCTGCAAAAACTGAAAACCTCGGCTTTCCCGCAAAATATCGACCAGGGAAAACCGTTATTCGCCTATGAGCAAATCCGTTTAGGCGCAGGCGACCTGGACGCGCTCGCGAAAACCTTCTGTCGCGCCATGGGCCTCGTCCCCCGCACCGTCTCCTGGGGCGAGACCGTTCCCCTGGCCGCCGACCTCGCCCTCACCCCCGACGAAGCCGGCTTCGTGCTCGCCGAAGTCCATTCCGCCCTCGCCTCCTACTGCGAAACACTCGTCGCCGGCGACGAAGAAACCATCAACTGGCTCGAACCCTACTGCCCCATCTGCGGCGCTCCCGCCGGCATGGGCCTCATCGCCGCCTCCGGCAAGAAGAACCTTGTCTGCAGCCATTGCCACACCGCCTGGATCTACCTGCGGACGGCCTGCGGGCTGTGCGGCCACGTCGCCGAGCGGGGCGCCACCGTCCTGTCCGCCGACGACCTGCCCGACTGGTTCATCGAAACCTGCGACGAATGCGGCCACTACCTCAAAGTCGCCGACATGCGCGAAACCATCCCCGACATCGTCACCTACCCCCTCCACTACCTCACAACCTGGGAGCTCGACCTCGCCGCGCGGGAAAGCGGCCTGCATCCGGCGATGTTCGCCGTTTTCGAACGGGCCGGCTGGTTAACGCCGGATAACGTCAACTAAGGCAGGCGAAAGGAATGCACAAGGAACTTGCGGGCATCGCCCCGGTGATCCTGGCCGGCGGCAAAAGCAGCCGCATGGGCCGCAACAAATCCTTCATCACCCTCGGCGACAAAAAGCTCATCGACATCATCGCCGAAAAAGTCGCCGCCCTCTTCTCCCTCCCGCCCCTGCTGGTGACCAACACCCCCAAGGAATACGCCTACCTCGGCCTGCCGGCGGTAAGCGACCTCTACCGCGACATGGGGCCGCTGGGCGGCATCCACGCCGCTCTCAAACAATGGCCGGCCAAACGCATCTTCGTCTTCGGCTGCGACATGCCGTTCATCAGTCCCGAGCTCGTCCGCCACATGGCCGCCCTCGCCCCCGGCTTCGACGTCGTCATGCCGCAGTTCGGCGAGCGCCCCGAGCCGCTGCACACCATCTACTCGGCGGCCTGCCTCGCGCCCGCCGAAGCGTGCCTAGCCCGCGGCGACCGGCGCGTCATCTCCTTCTTCCCCCAAGTCAACGTCCGCTACCTCCAAGAAACCGAAATCCGCGCCCTCCTCCCCGACGACACCGCCTTCATCAACATCAACACCCCCGAAGACCTCGAACGGGCGCAGGAACTGGTAAAATAACGAAAGACCCGGCCGGAGTAAATTCCAGTCGGGTTTTTTTCTCTTTCCTCGAAACCTACAGGTTCTCTTCCTCGTTCTCCGGGCTTATCTAGCCGGCGGGGGGCGGCGCTGGATTGCCCCACGCTCCGGCGGCGGTCTTACGTAAGCTCGTCGCCGACAGCACCGCGCCACCGCCAAAATCACTTCCATGTTCATTTGTCGGTTCTCGCGGCCGTCCATGGCCGCTCGCGCGGTGCTGCTACCGGCTCTCTCGCTAAGTAGCGGCCGCCGCCTCCGCTCGCTATACGGGGCCGCACCCAGCGCCGCCCCCGCCAAACATGGACAAAATATTGAGGGAGAATTTTGAAGGCTTGCCCTTCGAGGGTCGCAGGCGCGCTTGCTCATTGCGAAGGGCGAATACGCGCCGTTGGCGCAGGGCCGCACGCCGCCGCAGTGCGCATGTTCTTGGCGCTTTAGCGCTTAGAACTGCGGCCTACCCCCTGCGGGTGCGCGCGTCCATGGACGGACGCGCGAGGAGCCTTCGGGCATGGACGCCCGTAGGCGACGGTGCTCGCGGCGAAGGCCCAAGCCGTACGGCGCGTTCGCCCGGAGGACGAGCAAGAAGCCTGCGGCCCTCGAAGGGCAGTACCGGCTGCCAGCGACGGATAAGCGGCCGGCCATTACCCCCACACACCCAAACAAAGACCGGCCGAGCATCTCCCGGCCGGTCTTTGTAGCTCCCCCTCACTTCCCCCTGCCCGCTGGCGTTTTGCGCCGCACGGTCGGGCCGCCGCCGTCGGGGCCGCGGTAATCGGCGAACTTCTGGCCGCTCACCCGCGTGTTGGCCGTGTCCTTGGTCGGCACGATCTTGAACGAATCCCCCACGAAACCATCCCCTGTCTTGCGAAATCACCTGAGACGCCAGCTTACCCCTCCTGCCGCGGGCCGGGCAGCTTCAGCTCCTGCTCCGGCAGAGACAGCCCCGCGTCCGCTATCGTCCGCCGCCCTGCGGGCAAGCCCGGCCGGCCCTCGGGAGAATCGACCTGTTCCAGCCGCACTTTCGATTCGTACGTGAGCGGCCACGCCGCGGCCACATCCATGTAAGCGTCTTCGGGGCTGGAGGCCGTAACATAGTCCCCCGTATCCTCGTCGTCCACAAATACCCTGTATACCGGCATCGCGCAACCACCTTTCCCAAGCTTTATCCATAGTGTAGGTAGAAAAGCGGCGATAGATACAAAGACCGGCCGGGTACCTCCCGGCCGGTCTGTTCGCACCCCTACCCACGGCGGCAATCTATGGCGTGGGCTTTTGTCCGCTGTCTTTGCCTTCTTTGGCATACTTGAGCGCGGCTGTGATTGCTTTGTCGTGGTCGGAGCCGGCCCGCACCTTTCTCCAGCCGCTGGCGCCCCAGTCGTATATTTCCCGGTACATGCGGGGGCTTGCCAACGTGGCCTCGATTTTCCACACATTCTTCGTCTTATCGGTCTCCACTATCTCCCACCAGAAGCTCAGCTTGTCGCCGTCTTTGACCACCGATTCGCTATCGATGTATACGGGGAAGCCAAATGTATCATCTTGACAAACATATACCCAGTTCGCGGCGAACGCCGTATTTGCCAGGACGATCAGGCAGAGCACCAGTAACCAGGCAACCCTTTTTTTCATATCGACGCCTCCCACCACAATTTGCGTAGACATTAGCCCCCAACGCTCGCACAAACTCCTTCGGCATGCCGTTCTTTTATCCTGCTTGCCCTTACCCGCAAAAACACAACCCCGGCCGGGTACCTCCCGACCGGGGCTTTCGTCCTATCCATCCTACCGCCGCACGCCGGCCAGCCAGCCGTGCAGCCGGTGGATGCCGCCGCCGAGCAGCATCAGCGGGCAGGCCACCGCCGTCTCCACCCCGAGCGCCCGGCACTCCTCCAGCACGGCCGCGTCCGCCGTCTTGCCGAGGTGGAACATGATGCGCTTCACGCCGCCCGCCGCCAGCTCGCGGACGAGACCCCCGGCCTTGCCGCCGCCGAGCAGTACGTACGCCGCCTCCGGGACGGCCGGCAGTTCGTCCAGGCTGCGGTACACCTTCACCGCCGGATCGGCGCTCCCCTTGGGATTCAGCGGATAGACCTTTATCCCCGCCGCCGTGAAGGCATTGTAAAGCTTGCGGCTGAAGCCGGCGTTCCGGCTCGAAAAGCCGACAAACAGCACCTCGCCGCTCTCGAAAAAATCCCGTGTCAACCGCGCCATCCCCATCATCCTTTCCGTTTCCTTCATTATATGCCTTGGGCCGCAGTCCCACGCCATTTCCCTGTCATCTTATCTCTTCCGTCTCCCCGGCCGCGCCGCTAGCGTTTCCCCGGCTCGAAGGGCTCGCCGGACGCGCGCGGCGGCCGGGTCGTTTTCGAGAACACCACCAGCACGAGCAGCGTCAAGACATACGGGAAAGTCTTGAGCGCCACGCCGGGAATATACGCCAGCGCCGGAATAGCCTGGGCCGACGTCGCGACCGTGCTGGCGAAGCCGAAGAAAAAAGTCGCCCCCAGAATGCCGAGCGGTTTCCATTGCCCGAAGATCAGTGCCGCCAGCGCCAGGAAGCCCAGCCCGAAGACCGTGCCGTTAAACTCCCCCGAAAACGTCGTCAGCACGATGGCCCCTCCCAGTCCGGCGCAGGCGCCCGATATCACCACCGCCGCATAGCGTATCCGCCCGACGTCCACCCCCGCCGAGGCCACCGCCTGGGGATGCTCCCCGCAAGCCCTCAGGCGCAGCCCGAAAACCGTCCTGTACAGGACGAAATAAGCCGCCGCGAAAATCAGCAGACAAAGCCAGGTCGTCGGATAGGTATTGGCGAACAGCAGCTTCCCAACCACCGGGAAATCGCTCAGCCCCGGAATGTCGAAGCGGGCGAACGGGCTTACCTGGATGTTGCCGCTGCCGGTCACGTTGCGGGCGATGAACACCGTGAGCGCCCCGGCGATCATATTAATGGCCGTTCCGCTGATCACCTGGTTGGCGTGCAGGCTGACGCTCGCGAACGCATGCAGCAGCGAAAACAGCGCCCCCGCCGCCACCGCCGCCAGCAGCCCCAGCCACAGCGCCTCGCCGCCCATGACCGGCTGCAGCGCGGCTATCGTCAGCGCCGCCGCAAAAGACCCGACGACCATCAGGCCCTCCAGCCCGATGTTGATCACGCCGCTGCGCTCGGAGTACAGACCGCCGGTCGCCGTTATCAGCAGCGGCACGGTGAATGCGACCGCATAAGGCGAGATCCGCTCAACAAGCTCCCACACGTCAGACCCCTCCCTTCAGCCGCTTCACGACCTTGTCGACGCCCTTCTCCATCAGCGCGCTCGTCGCCGCAAAATAGATAATGGTGGCGATAATCGTATCGGCGATTTCCGGCGGAATGCTGGTCATCGCGTTCATGAACCCCTTGCCGGAATACAGCACGCCGAAAAACAGCGCCGCCGCCAGCACCCCCCACGGCGAATTGGACGCCAGCAGCGCCACCGCGATCCCGTCGATGCCCTGCGACGGCAGCACCCCAATCTGCAGGCTGGCGGCATAGCCGCAGTACAGCGTCATCCCGCCCAGCCCGGCCAGCGCCCCGGCTAGCGCCATCGCCGCCACGATGCTGCGGCCGGCATCGATCCCCGCATACTCCGCCGCGAGGCGGTTGAAGCCCACTGCCTTCAGCGCGAAACCCAGCGTCGTCCGCTGCAGCAAAAACGCGCACAGCAGCACGGCGGCGATCGCCAGGAAAATGCCCAGATTGATGTACGAGCCGTCGAACAGCCCGGAAAGCCAGTCGGTGCGGAGCGAAGCCGCCGCCGGAATATTGCGCGATTCGGTCGCGAACGGGCCTTTAAAATAAGCCGGCACCAGATAGTACACCAGCCAGTACGCTATCCAGTTCAGCATTATCGTCGAAACCACCTCGTGCACGTTGAACCTGGCTTTAAACCAGCCGGCCGCCGCCGCCCACACCCCGCCGCTCACAGCTGCCGCCGCGGTCATCGCCGCCAGCAGCAGCGGCCTGGGGAAATCCGCCGTCAGCCCCACGGCGACGGCGCAAAAGCCGCCGATCAGCATCTGGCCGGCTGCCCCGATATTGAAAAGCCCGGTCTTAAAAGCGACAGCCACCGACAGCCCGGTAAAGATCAGCGGCGCCGCCGTCGCCAGCGTATTGCCCGCCCGTTCCAGGCTCATCAGCCCGCCGCGGAACAAATAACCGTAGCCGGCGGCCGGGTCGTTGCCGGTCAAAAGCATCAGCACAGCCCCGGCCGCCAGGCCCGCCAGGATGGTCAGCACCAGCAGCAGGGCCTCCTTGCGGCTGCGCCGGTCGAAGATCGGCAAATCAGCCCGCCCCCTTCCGGATGCCGGCCATCATCAGGCCGAGATCGTTCTCGTCGGCGTCCTCCGCCCTCACCAGGCCGGCAAGCTCCCCGTGGCTGATAACGGCGATGCGGTCGGAAAGAGTCAATATCTCCTCCAGGTCAAGCGACACCAGCAGCACCGCCCGCCCGGCGTCCCGCTGGGCAATAAGCCGCCGGTGGATATACTCGATCGAGCCGACATCCAGCCCGCGCGTCGGCTGGACGGCGATCAGCACCTTGGGGTCGCGGCTTATCTCCCGCCCGATTATCGCCTTCTGCTGATTGCCGCCCGACAGCGACCTGGCGGCCGTTGCCGCTCCCAGCGGGGCGCGGACGTCGAACTGCGCCATTATCTCCTCGGCGTAGCGCCGGATCGCCGGCCTCCTCAGCACGCCGCCGCGGGAAAACGGCGGCCGGTCGTACACCTCCAGCACCAGATTATCCTCCACACTGTAGTCGAGCACCAGGCCGCGTTTATGACGGTCCTCCGGCACATGGGCCAGACCGGCCCCGATCCTCGCCTTCACCGTCAGGGACGAAATATCTTCGCCTCCCAGCAGTATCCGTCCCGCCTGTATCCCCCGGAGGCCGGTTATCGCCTCCACAAGTTCCGCCTGCCCGTTGCCGCTTACACCGGCGAGGCCGACGATCTCGCCGCCGCGCACGCTGAGCGAAAAGTTTTTCACCGCCGGCAGCCTTTTGTGGCTGAGGACGGTGAGGTTCTCGATTTCCAGGATAGCCTCGCCCGGCGAGCGCCGCTTCTTTTCCACCTTCAGCAGCACCCGGCGGCCGACCATCATCTCGGCCAGCTCCTCCTCGCCGCTTGCCGCCACCGCCACCGTGCCCACGCGGCGTCCGCGCCTGATAACCGTGCAGCGGTCGGCAGCCGCCATTATCTCCTTCAGCTTGTGGGTGATAAAGATGATCGCCTTTCCCTCGGCGGCGAAGTTTTTCATTATCGCGATAAGCTCGGCGATCTCCTGCGGCGTCAGCACCGCCGTCGGCTCGTCGAAAATCATGATCGCCGCGTCGCGGTACAGCATCTTCAAAATCTCCACCCGCTGCTGCATGGCCACGGAAATATCCTCGATCTTCGCCTCCGGGTCGACGTTCAACCCGTAGCGCGCCGACAGCTCCCGTATCCGCCTGCCCGCCGCCTTGGTGTCGACGACGCCGAACCTGCCTGGCTCGATCCCCAGGACGATATTCTCGGCAACAGTCAGATTGTGCACAAGCTGAAAATGCTGATGGACCATACCGATCCCCAGCTTCTTGGCGACGTTCGGGCCGTCGATCCGCACCTCTCGCCCGCGCACCAGTATCCGGCCGCCGTCAGGCTGATACAGGCCGAACAGAATATTCATCAGCGAAGACTTGCCTGCGCCGTTCTCGCCCAGCAGCGCGTGGATCTCGCCGCCCAGGACGGCCAAAGTGATGTCGTCGTTGGCAACGATGCCCGCGAACTCCTTGCGGATGCCCTGCATTTCCACGACATACGCCAAGCCGCCACCCCCCCCCCATCCCGCTAATAACCGCGCCACATAAACGCGGGCCCGGATAAAAGAGCCGCTCAACGGCGCCCCTTCCACCGGACCCCTCTCCTCATCCGGATTCTTGCAGCCTTAACGCAGCAGCCCCGCGCCTTTATCGGCCACGGCTATCTTGCCTGCCTTCATAGCGGCGAGCACCTCGTTAACCTTGGCGGCGGCCGCGGCGGAAAGATTGGGGTTCTGGTCGGGAAGCCCTACCCCGTCGTTCTTCACGTTGAACTCGATCGCCTTGCCGCCGGGGAAAGTGCCGTTAACCACGCTTTTGGCCATATCGTAAGAAGCCTGGTTCACGCACTTCATCGCCGAGGTCAGAATAACCGACTTTGTTTTCCCCTGGTCATAGTAACCCTGCGCGTATTGGTCCACATCCACGCCGATCACCCAGACCGCGCGGCCGGTTTTGGCCCTGGCGACCGCTTCGTTGATCACGCCGACGCCCACGATACCGGCGGCGGCGAAAATAACCTTGACGCCGCGGTCGTACATCTGCGCCGCCAGCTGCTGGCCGGCCGCGATATCGTTGAAAGTCCCCTGATAAATGAAGTTCTCGGCCTTAACCTTGATATCGGTGCCGAAGTTGGCGTTGGCGTACTTTATCCCCTGCTGAAAGCCCCAGTTGAACCTCTGTACGCCCGGAATCTCCATCCCGCCGATAAAACCCAGTTCGCCGTTCTTCACCTGCATGGCGGCGGCGATACCCGCCAGGAACCCCGACTCGTGCTCGGCGAAATTGATCGCCACCGTGTTGGGGCCGATCTTCGCCTTGCCATAATCGTTCCCCGGCGCCGGCACGCCGTCGAGCAGCACGAATTTCGTATCCGGATACTTTTCCTGCGCTCGATAAATAGAGCTCTCGAACTTGAACCCCGGGGTGACGATCAGGCGGTACCCCGCGTCATGGAGATTGGCGATCTCCTTGTCGTAATCCGCTTCCGTCGTCCCCGCCGGGCGCAGATACTTGGGCGTAAAGCCGAATTCCTTCCCCGCCCTGACGATGCCCTCCCATGTCCCCTGGTTGAAGGACCGGTCGTCGATCGTGCCGGCATCGGTAATCATCCCCGCCTTGAGGCTCTCCGTCGCCGGAGCTTTGGCCTCCTTCGCCCCCGAGCACCCGGCGGCCGCAATCGCCAGCCCGAAAATCAATAAAAACAACGCCAGCCCTTTTCTACCCATGTCCGGCTTTCCCTCCGACCCAAAATAATCTTTATCCCCTGCGGCCTCTGCGGCCCCTAGCGCCCCTCGCGGCTTGTCAGAAATACCGCTCCGGGTAATCGGCAAGCTCCTGTATCGCCGCAAAGTACCTGCCGAGATGATACCCGTCCATCAGCCCGTGATGGACCTGCACCGAGAGAGGGAGCTTCACCGCCCCGTGCTCGGTGAAATAAGCGCCCCAGGCCATCCTGGGGATGCTGTCCGGCGGCTCCAGGTGGAGCGGATGCATGCAGCTGGTGAAAGCGACCCACGGCATACAGGTGATATACAGCAGATCGTCCCGGCCCCCGGTATCGCTCCCCAGGCCCGCGCGCTCCAGCGCCCCGACCGCCTGCGCCGCCGAGCGGTAAAACTCGTAAAGATCGCTTTCGTAGGCGGCGGCGCAATTCCTGTAAGGGCCGTCGCCGCTCATAACGGTGAAGCCGGGGTGGACCACGTCGTACTCGACGACCTCCTCCCCCCTGATGCGGTAGCGGAACTCGTCCATGCCGTTCGCTGCCCTGCTCACCAGATAGATGAATGTATGGTAAAAAGAATGCCTGCCCTCTTTCACGCACGGCAACAGCCGTGAGATGTCGATATTCGCGCAGATATTGAAATGAGGATACGAATACTTGCGGAAAAAATGGAAATGCTCCTTCCGCGGCCACCCTTCCAGGTCGAGATACCTCATCCCCGACGCCGGCCGCAGCGCTCCCTGGCCATTATCCCCGCCCGCCGCCCTCTTCTCGGTAGTTTCCCTGTCAGTCACTTTCCGCACCCCCTTGCCGGCTACTCGGCCAAAGCCGCCTCAAGGGCGGCGATGAACTTTTCCATGACCGGGATGGGTCCGAGCGTCACCCTTATATGGTTGGGAAAGCGAAAACCGGTCATCGTTCTGACCATGACGCCCTGTCGCATCAGCTTGCGATAAGCCAGCGTATCGCTGATCGGCAAGCGGACGACCATATAGTTCGCCTGGTCGCCGAAGTGGAAAAGGCCGAGGCGGGACAGCTCCCGGCGCAGAAACGCCCTGGCCTCGTTCACCATCCGCCGCGTCCGGGCGATATGCTCGTCGGCGTCCTCCAGCGAAGCGATCGCCGCCACCTGAGCGAGGCTGTTCACCGAATACACCACGCACGTCCGGCGGATGACCTCGACCACCTTCTCGTTGCCGGCCAGGTAGCCGATCCTAAGCGCCGCCAGGGCGAACATCTTCGAAAAAGTCCGGAAGACAACCAGGTTAGGATATTCGTTGATGAGCGACATGCCATCGGGGAAATCGCCGGCTTCGACAAACTCGGCGTAAGCTTCGTCGAGAACGACTATCTGCCGGCCGTCGACCCGGTCGAGAAAACGCCGCAGCCGCCGCTCGTCCCAGTAAGTGCCTGTCGGGTTGTTGGGATTGCAGACGAAAATGATCTTGGTGCGACCATCGACAGCCGCCAGCATCGCTTCGTCGTCAAAGCCATAGTCGCGCAGCGGCGCCAGCCGCGCCTCATAGCCGGAAAAGCCGGCCACCCACTCGTACACCGCGAAGGTGCGGTCGGCTGTTATGATATTGTCGCCTTCCTGGCAGAAAGCCTTAATGACGAAAGCAATCAGTTCGTTGGCGCCGTTGCCGACGATAAACGCGTCCGGCGGGTGCCCGAAGCGCCCGGCCAGCTTGTGGCGGAGGTGATAGGCGTCGCCGCTCGGATATACCGACGCCTGCCCGGGGTCCGCCGCCTGCAAGGCCGCCAGCGCCTTGGGCGACGGCCCGAGAGCGTTCTCGTTGTTGTTGAGGCGGTAAATCCGCGGGCAGCCGAACATCTTGCCGAGGACGTCATCCGGCTTGCTGGGTATGTAAGGTTCGATACAGCGGATGTGGGGCGGCACGAGGCTTTCCAGCGGCGGCAAGCGGCTGCTCACTACGCTCCCCCCTCTTGGTAGGCGAAAAGAATGACGTCGCCCCGCCCTTCCCAGGGGAATATCAGCCGGGGAAGAAACCCGGTCGCCAGCAGGGCCGGCCCCAGAAGGGCCTGCTCGGCCACGCCTGCGTCCAGCTTGAACAGGATATTAGCGATGCCCTCCCGCCTGAGAGCCTCCACATGCTCAGCCAGGCTTTCGGCAGCGTCCCCGCCCACCCACAGGGGCGACAGCACCGCCTTGCCCGCCGCCCGGTCCATACTCGCGGCGAAAGCGGAATGCGGCGACCGGGCCTCGCCGAGATTCTCGACCCCCTCGATCTGGCGGGGCAGGCACAGGCAGTCGTACGCGGCCCGCACGAAATCGACAAGGGCGGGATGGACGTAAGCCAGCGAGCCATTGTCCTCCTCAAGCTCGCGATACAAAGCCTGCTCGCTGCGACGGCTGCCGTCGACCATCAGCGGCAGCTCGCCGAGTCGCTCGAAATAATCCCGTGGAGCCTCTGCGGTGGCCGCCGGGATAACAAGGCAAAGCGTACCGGTGCGGGCGAATCTCCGCAGGCAGGCGTCGACGACCTCGCGGGCCAGCTCTTCGCCCCCGCCGAAAACGTACGGCCCGTAAGCTTCGGCCATTTTGCCGTCGCCGCGCCACAACATGCCACCGCCGACATTGCGGTTTTCGTCAGCCAGCATCACGACGCCGTACTCGCCGCCGGCCACCATATCGACAACCTTACCGGGGAAGCGGAAAAACGGCGGCGCCTGCCGACCGTATTTGCCGGCCACCCTCCTGGCGAACTGCTTGATAAGCTCAGGCTCGCCGCCATACTCGCGGAACGTTCCTTTGGCGGTAAACGGCGGAAGAGCTTCCTCCGGCGCCGGCGGGTAGGCTCTTTCCTTCACGAACGAAATACTCATAATATCGCCTGCGGTAGTGATCGCCAGCCTGTCGGCGGTACGGGCCGCCAGCAGGAAGCCCATCTCCTCCAGCGACGCCTCGTCGTCTGCCACGGCGGCCGTTATGTTGAGCGCCCTCACCGGCAGAGCCCGGCCAGGGAACCGGCAGACCACCTCGGCGTAGTAACCGCCGCCGCGGCAGGTCACGCGGAGGCTCTGGCCGGCGGCCGTCTTGGCGGCCAGGTAGGAGAAAACCTCCTCCGCAGCCAGCGCCAGGGCCAGCGCCTCGCTCCGCTGCAGCCCGAAGGCCTGGGCCGCGTTCTCGACACAGCCGGTTACCACCGGCAGCAGTTCTATCTGCAAAGGTACCGTCAGTTCTGTCTCAAGCGCGTGGTTCATCGGCCATCCTCCTGTTCGCGATCGCCCACGGCGGCAATCTTCAACAGCAGATTGCCGGCCAGTTGGCGCCGGTAGTCGGCGCCGGCCCGTACATCGTCGATCGGCCGCACGGCCGCCGCGGCCATGTCCCCGGCCTGCCGCAGGACCGCCGGCGACAGCCGCCTGCCGCGGAGAAACGCTTCGACCGCCGGCAGCGAAGTCACGGTCGGCCCGACACTTCCCCAGGCCAACCGGATCTTCTCCACCGAACCGTCCCCGGCCTGCTCAAGGCAGACGGCCAGACTGGCCACGGCAATCGCCATCGCCTGCCGCTTGCCGACCTTGTAGTAAGCCGAAAACGCGCCCGCAGGCGGCAGCGGCACGACGACGCCGGTGACGATTTCCCCCGGAGCTAGGGCGGTACGCCCCGGTCCGGCGATGAAGCCGCCGATCGGCAGCCGTCGCCGTCCGGCGGCGCTTGCGACCGTTACCTCGGCATCGAAAACGTAAAGCGGCACCAGCGTATCGCCGGCCGGCGAAGCGGTGCAGACATTGCCGCCCAGCGTTGCGCTGTGGCGCACCGGCGGCGACCCAAGAACGGCGGCCGCCTGCCACAGGGCCGGCAAGGCCTTGCGCACGATATCGCCGGCCATCAGCTCGCTTATCGTCACCGCGGCGCCGATATGGAGCTCGCCGCCTTGGACGGCTATCTGCCGCAGCTCGGCCAGCCGCTCGAGAGCGAACAGGGCCGGCGGCCTGTCGCCGTTTTTCCGCATTTTTACCAGGAAATCGGTGCCGCCGGCCAGCACGGCCCCTGCGGGATATTCCGCCATCAGCGGCCACAGCTCGGGCAGCGCGCGGGGAAAGAAAACCTTCATCAGCCCGCCCCTCCTTGAAGCCGCCTAGCCGCTTCCAAAACGGCGTCGACGATCTTTTGATAGTTGCCGCAGCGGCATAGGTTGCCGCTCAGGCCGGCGCGGGCCTCCTCCCTGGTGGGCGACGGGGTTCGCCGCAGCAGGTCGAGGGTTGCCAGCACCATACCGGGGCTGCAAAAACCGCACTGTACAGCGCCGCACTCCACAAAGGCCTGCTGGACGACATGCAGACTGTCGCCGGTCGCCACTCCCTCGGCCGTCAGGACGTCGCGCCCCTCCAACTGGGCGGCCAGCAGCAGGCACGACAGGCGGCTCTCGCCATCCACCAGGATGGTGCAGGCGCCGCATTCGCCCGCGCCGCAGCATTCCTTGACGCCCGTCAGCCCGAGGTCCTCGCGCAGCAGGTCGACCACCCGCCGGTCGGCCGTTGTCTCTATTGCTACATCCTTGCCGTTGAGTATGAACCGCACGATCATCGCGCCGCCTCCCGCCCGCCGGCCCGCAGAGCCGCCAGAATTTTCTCGGCCGTCAGCGTCCCGCCGGTCACGCGAGCGCCCGCCGCCTCGGCCACCGCGTTGGCCACCGCCGGCAGCACGCCGTCTATGCTTATCTCGCCGACCCCCTTCATGCCGAAGGGGCCTTCGTCTTCGCACACCGGCACGCTCACGACCTCCATATCCGGCACGTCGACCGCCGTAGGCAGGATGTATGTGGCCAAATCGCCGGTCGCTATACGCCCGCTGGCGACGGCAAAATCCTCGAACAGCGCGTAGCCCAGTCCCTGGACAGCGCCGCCATGGAGCTGCTGCTCGTAAAGCTGCGGGTTCAGCACCCGGCCGGCCTCGACGCAGCTAAGAAAATCGCCCACCCGCGTCTCGCCGGTCAGGGTATCGATCTCCACCCTGGCCAGCTTGACGGCGTAGGAAAATATCCGGTGGGGATAACCGTGGAGCCTGAGATTTTCGCCGGTCGGGATAACCTGCGTGTTGACCGGGCTGGTGTAGCTGTATGTAACCGTACGCTCGGCGGCGTCCATAAAGCCGGCGATCATCTTCAGCGGGATGCTGCGGCCCGACGGCGCATGGAAAATGCGGCCGGGGAGCAGGACGACATCCGCGGCGTTCGCCGCCGCCATTAGCTGGAAGGACAGCAGCAGCGCCCCCCTCGCCAGGATCCTCTCCCGCAGCAGCCCGGCGGCGCCGACGAGAGCGTTGCCGTACGTGAAGGTTGTGCGGCTGGCCGACGACGAAGCCGACGGCAGCGTGCGGGCCGTGTCCGGCAGCACCAGCTCCATCGCCTCGTAAGGCTGGCCGAGTGCGTGGCTGACGATCTGCAGGCAGGTAGTCGCGTTACCCTGGCCCATATCGGCCACGCCGGCGCACACGATAATCCGCCCGTCGGCGGTCAGTTCCAGCTTAGCGTTAGCGTAGTCGGCGACCGCCGGGCCGAAGCCCATGCCGTGATAAACGGCGGCGACGCCGATGCCCCGCCGCTTGAAAGGCGGCGCGCTCTCCCGCCAGGCCTGCCGTTCCCGCCACAGGGGATGCCGCTCCACCGTCTCCAGGCATTCCCGCATGCCGGCCGGCCGGCTGATCACCACCCCGGTCGGCGTCGCATCGCCGCGGCCGACAACGTTCCGCAGCCGCAGGGCCAGCGGGTCGAAACCGCCTACCCGCGCCAGTTCGTCCAGCGCCTGCTCCATCCCGGCCGCCGCCTGCGGCACGCCGAAGCCACGGAAAGCTCCCGCCACCGGGTTATTCGTATACACCACCGCGCCGCGCACGGTCGCGTTGGCTATCCGGTACGGGCCGCCGGCATGCTCGAGCGCCAGGGCGAAAACCTCCGTCCCCAGCGATGCGTATGCGCCGGTATCGAACACCAGCCGGCAGTCCAGCCCCTGGATAATGCCGTCCGCGTCGCAGCCAAGCCTGTAGGTTACCGTCGCCGGGTGGCGCTTCGTACCGGCCAGGATGCTCTCTTCCCGCGAAAACCACATCTTCACCGGCCGGCCGCCGCTGTGGAGAGCGGCCAGCGCCAGGAAACCCTGCACCGTGACGCCGTCCTTGCCGCCGAAGCCGCCGCCCAGGTAAGGTGCGGTCACCCGTATCCGGTCTGGAGTCAGGCCTATGGCTTCGGCCACCTCCAGGCGGTCGCGGAAAGGCGTCTGGGTGGAAGCGACAATCGTCAGACTGCCGTCAACCTCCTGCCAGGCGACCCCGGCCTGCGTCTCGAGAAAAGCGTGCTCCTGCCAGCCCAGCTCTACCGTCAGCTCCGCGGTATGGCGGCAGGCGGCCAGCGCCTCGCCGGCCTGACCGAAAACAATCTCGCTCTCCTTCAGGAGATTGCCGCCCGGCCGGCCGACGTGGACAAGCGGCGCGCCGGCGACGAGAGCCTCCTCCGGCGTGAACACCGCCGGCAGCTGTTCATAATCGACCCTGACGGCCGCCAGCGCCGCCGCCAGCGCCTCCTTCGTCTCGGCCACCGCCAGCGCCACCGCGTCGCCGCAGTGGCGCACAAAGGTATCGGCCAGGATGGGCTGGTCCTTCTCGAATATCCCCAGGCGGTTCTTCCCGCCGATGTCCTTGTGGGTCAGCACCGCCACCACGCCCGGCAGCGCGCGGGCGGCCGCCGTGTCGATACCCGCAATGCGGGCGTGGGGCACCCCGGCCCGCTTCACGCCTGCCCACACATAATTCTCCGGGTAGTAGTCGGCCGCGTACCGCTCCGCCCCGGTCACCTTCGCGGCGGCATCCGCCCTGGGGGCAACCCGGCCGATCTCCTGCACGCCGCCGGCCGGGGGCCGGTTACTCCGCCAATCGCTTTGCGACATAATCCACCACAGCGGCCAAATTTTTCAGCTTCAGGGAATCGCCGATCCGCATCTCGATATCGAAGGTGTCCTCAATATCGGCGAGCATCCAGCTAAGCGCCAGCGAATCGACCCCGAGGGCGGCGAATTCGGCGTCGGGCGTAATTCTGTCAGGACTTACCTGCGGCAGACGTTTGGCGACGATATTCCTCGTCAGGTTTTCGATCTGCTGTTTATCCACACCTATCCTCCTAACTAAATAACCACGGATTGCGCCTTGTCCCCGCTGCCGGCGGAAACCACTCAGCCCTTCTGCCCATCTGCGGCCAGCAGTCGGGCGGCCATCTCCCGCAGCCGGAACTTCCGGACCTTGCCGCTGGCGGTCAGGGGGTACCGGTCGACAAAGAAAAACTTGGCCGGCACCTTGGTGAGGGCGATGCGTTCGCGGCAATAACGCTTGAGCTCCAGCGACGTCGCGGTGCAACCCGCCTTGAGACGGACAAAGGCCACCACATCCTCGCCGTAGTAGTCGCAGGGAACGCCCACCACCTGGGCGTCGGCCACCTTGGGGTGGGTGAAAAGGAATTCTTCGATTTCCGCGGGGTGGATGTTCTCCCCGCCGCGGATGATCATATCCTTTATCCGCCCGGTTATGCAATAATAGCCTCCGGCGTCGGCCTGAGCCAGGTCGCCGCTATGCAGCCAGCCCTCGGCGTCGATGGCCAGCGCGGTAGCTTCCGGCATTTTGTAGTAGCCCTTCATAACCGCCGGGCCGCGCATGCAAAACTCGCCCGCCGCGCCGGCCGGCGCCTCCCGGCCCGTCCGCGGGTCGACCACCCTGATCTCCATGCCCGGCATCGCCCGGCCGATTGTGCCGATACGGCGGCCCGTCGGGTCCTCCGGCCGGTTTATCGTACAATAAGACTCGGTCATGCCGAAAAAGACGCCGAACTCCCGCACCCCCAGCTTGTCGATGACCGCCGTGGCCAGTTCCGGGGGGCAAAAAGCGCCGGCCGTATTGCCCCCCCGCAGGGAAGACAGGTCGTACTCGCGGCTGGCCAGCTCCTCCAGAGCGGCCACGAACATCGTCGGCGTGCCGAAAACCATCGTGCAGCGGCAGTCCTCGATCGTCGCCAGCAGTTCCGGCGCCCGGAAGCGGTCCAGCGGCGCCACGGCAGCCCCGGTGGCGACCGCGGCCATCACCATCCCAAGACCGTACGCGTGGAAAAAGGGCAAAGGGATGCACAGCCTGTCGGCCGGCGTCAGCCCCAGTCCCTCCCCCACCGCCGCGGCAACATAAGCGAAGTTGGCGTGGGTAAGCATGGCCCCCTTGGGAGTGCCGGTCGTTCCCGAAGTAAGCAGGATGGCGAAGACATCTTCAGCCGTGACCGCCGCCTCGCGGGCGGCGACCAGCGCCTCGTCGGCGTCGTCCGCCAGCGCCAGGAACTCCGGCCAGGAAAACATCCCCGGCCGGCTTTCTTCGCCAAGGAAGACGACGCGGCGCAAATAGGGCAGGCGGGCGGCCGCCACCCGGCCGGCAACCGCACCCGCGAGCTCGGGGCAGAGCTCCCCGAGCGCTTCCGGGAACTCCCCCGGCCGGCCGGCGCCGTCGGCAATGAACAGCGTGGCCGCCTCGGTCTGGCGCAGCACCTGCTCCAGTTCGTAAGTCCGGAAGTTGGTGTTCACCAGCACCAGGGGCACGCCGGCCTTGGCGCAGCCGAACGCTATCCCCATATACGCCGTCATATTCGGGGCCCAGAGAGCGGCGTTCTCGCCGCGCGCCGCGCCCAGGGCCAGCAGGGCGGCCGCCACCCGGCGGGCGCTGCCCTCAAGCTCGCCGAATGTATGGATTTCCTGGCCGTGGCGGCAGATAAGCGCCGGCTTGTCGGCCCGCGCCCCGGCCTGGGCGGACAGCATGGCGCCGAGAGTCTTGAAGCTGATAGCACTCACCCTTTCCGCAACCGGGCGGTCGCAGTTTTATCTCTCGCGGACGGCCAGCCAGTCCTGTCTGACATAATCCAGCAGCCTTTTAGCCGGTTTCCGGTAAAGGAAAATCCCGTCGAAGTCGGGCTCGGCCAGCACCTTCTGCATCAGCAGCCCGTCGTCGTCGAACCAGCGGGGCAGAGCGCCGCCGAAGAAATAGCCCTGGCGGCGGAGAATACCGGCAACCGCCCCGGCCCACGGCCACGTCAGCGGACAATAGACCTGGAAGACGACGGTTCCCCCGGCCCGCGCCCGCCCCTCGGCTTCCGCGATATAGGCGGCCAAATCGCGGCCGGCGGCCGATAAAGTAAACCGCGCCACGCCGGCGGCAGCGAAAACCTCCGTCCGGCCGCGGGTCGATACGTCGGCCGGCGGCTCCTGGCGGGAAACCTCGAAACTGTGCCCGAACGCGAACAGCGAATATACGAACCCAAGCGCCTCTTCATACATCGGCGGCAGATAGATCGTCTGCGGCTTGGCTCTGAACGCCCGGAACAATGCCAGCGTCGCCACCCGTCCCACCGTGTCCAGAGGCCGCGCGAACGCCCTGGTATAAGCCTCGGCCGGCATCAGATCGACCTCGAGGGCCGCCGGCAGAAAACCGCCGTCAGCGGACATCTGCTGGGTGACAAGGTGGTTGCAGACCGCCTCCCCCCACAACTGCTCGATATCGTGGCTGGCCGGCAGCTCGGCCAGCGCATACGCGAACAGCCGGCTGGCCAGCGGGCCGACCCGGTGATCCTGTCTGACCATCATCTGGCCGATCTCGTACAGGTTGCGGTTGGGTGGCGAGGAACGGTACAGGGCGATGTGGCCGACCACCTCGCCGGCACCCGTCCGGGCCACCGCCCGGTAAGCCTCGCCGCTTTCGTCCTGGCTGATGAGCTTCTGCGGGTCATACACGTCGCCGACCGGATAATTGTCGCCGTAAACCGCCCGGTACAGGGCGGCCGCCCCGGCGGCGTCGGCCGGCCGGAAAATGTCGATCTCCGGCGGCGACGGATCGTCGCCAGGGACGACCGTGTTCTCATCACCCATCGATTGAAGCTCCTTTCCCGTTCGCCGCCGCGGCGGCCGCCAAACTGCGCCGGCAGTCGGCCAGCAGCCGCGCAGACAGCGCCAGCGCCAGCGCGCCGGCCAGAATGGCGGCGGCGGGATGGCTCCAGAACACGCCCCGCTCGCCCCAGTGGGCGGCAAATAAATAAGCAAGCGGCACGCGGGCCGCGATAATATACACCAAACCTATCGCCAGCATAAAGGCCGGACGCCGGAACCCCTGCGCCAGACCGTTCAGCGCGAACAACGCGGGCATGAACAACACCGCCACCGCCGACGCCGCAAGCGCCGCGCTTCCCAATTCCACCAGCGCCGGCGCCGGCCGGAAAATAGCCGTCAGCTCGCGCGGGAAAACCGAAAACACGACCATCGTCGGCGCCACGATGGCCAGCGCAAATTTAAAGAAAAAAGCCAGTCCCTCGCGTATCCGCCCATAATCGCCCCGGCCGAAGTTAAAGCTTACGAACGCGGCCAGCGCGTTGCTCAAACCCATTATCGGCAGCAGCACCATCATCTCGGTGCGCGACATCAGGTTCCAGGCGCCGATGGCCAACGGGCCGAACCGGGCCAGGATCATATTCAGCAGCATCAGGCCCACCGGGCTTACAAGATAAGCCACCGTTATAAAGACGCCCTGGCCCAGAATTTGCCGCCACAGCCGCGCCACCCCGGCCGGCAGCGTCAAACCCGGCCTTTCCCCCTGCTGCACCGCCAGTCGCCGCCGCAGGTACGCCGCCGCCACCAGCTGACCGGTGAAAGTGGCGATCGCCGCCCCGGTCACGCCCCAACCGAAAACGAACATGAACAGCGGGTCAAGGCAAACGTTGAACACATTACCCAGTATCTGCCCCTTCATCGGCGTCATAGTGTCGCCGCGGGCCATGAACAGCGCCTCGACGGTAAATACATACCCCATCACCGGGAACCCGGCCACCAGCCAGGCCGTAAAGCCGATCCCCGCCGCGGCCACGGCGTCTGTCGCGCCGAGAAAACCGTAAAAGGCCCGGCACAGATCGGCCGACAAAAGCGGCGCGAAAACCGCCATCAACAGCGTCATCAGCGGCAGCAGGGCCCTGGCGATCGCCCGCCCGTCCTCCTCGTCGCCTTGCCCGCGGGCGTAGCTTATCAGGACGACACTGCCGAACGAAGCCCCCTTGGCCAGCGACAGCGCCAGGTAAGTCAGCGGCACGGTCAGCGAAACGGCCGCCAGCGCCTCCGCCCCCAGCCAGGAAACGAATACCGTATCGACATAAGCGTATAAGTTCTGGAAAAACAGCGACACCATCAGGGGGACGGCGAACCGGAAAATCACCGTCGAAACCTTCCCGGACCCAAGGTCGATTTGTTGTTGCATAAGGCCTCTGCGTTTCTATGTGTTTTACCGGCGAATTCTTACGTACTCGGTCTTATCGTTACCAGCGCATGACAACGGCGCCCCAGGTCAGTCCGGCGCCGAACCCCGCGAGGACGACAATATCGCCGGATTTTATCCGCCCGCCCTCCACGGCCTCGTAAAGCGCGATGGGGACCGATGCGGCGACCGTATTGCCATAGCGATCGACATTCATCATCAGTTTTTCCTCGGGAAGGTCCATTCTGCGGGCTACGGCCTCGAGGATATGGCTGTTTGCCTGATGAGGTATGAACAAAGAAACATCCTCAAGCGACAGCCCTGCCATTTCCAGCACCTCGGCCGTGATGGCCGGAACGGTGCGCAGGGCGAACATGAATACTTCCTGACCATTCATAACTACAGTGCCGAGGTTGGTGTCCAGTAATTCGTGGGTCAGCGGCATTTCCGACCCACCGGCCGGAATTGTTAAAAAGTCGGCGCCGCTACCGTCGGCTCCCAGCTTCCAGGCAAGGATTCCTTTATCCGGCGTCGTTGGCTGCAACACGGCTGCGCCGGCGCCGTCGCCGATCAAAATGCAGGTTGATAAATCGGTCCAATCGATGATACGCGTCACGACATCGGCGCCGACGACCAGGATGTTGCGATAAGCGCCGGCGGCGATGAACTGGCTGGCTACAGTTGCAGCGTAGACAAAGCCTGAGCAGGCGGCGTTCAGGTCGAAAGCCGCGGCATTGGACAGTCCCAGCCGCCGCTGAAGGATGCAGGCCGAGGAGGGTATCTGCCGATCAGGCGTTTGTGTTGCGACGATGAGCAGATCGACATCACCCGGAGAGATGCCGGCAGCCGCCATCGCCCGTTCGGCGGCGACGGCGCCCATGGCTGACGCAGCCTCGCCCGCAGCGGCGATATGCCGTTCGCGGACACCGACGCGGGAAGTGATCCACTCTTCGGAGATATCCAACTGCCGGGCCAATTCGGAACTTGTGAGAATCTTTTCCGGCGCGTACATGCCGAGGCCGGCGATGCGGGCGTTAATTTTGCCGACCGGGGAAGGTCCGATCATGTTGTCGCCCCCGTTTCTTGTCCGACCGCCTGGCGGTCGGCGCGGATAAAAGCGAGCAGATTTTTGGCAGTATCTGTATAGAGTTTTATCAGATCATAGCGCGTGTCGGCGAACACCTGCTGCATCAGCAGGCCGTCGCTGCCGAACCAGCGCGGCGCGAGCCCGCCGAAGAAAAACCCGCGGGTGCGCAATATCTCAACAGCCTCGCCGATGGCGGGGCAGGAAGTGTCGATAAAAAGCTGGACAGATAGCAGCCGCCGGCGCCGGGCTTCGTCCACCAGCCTGTCGGCCACGGCGGCCCAGTCGCCGCCGACGCGCAATACATTGACCTTCATGCTGCGCGAAGCAGTAACCGGTATAATCTCCAGCGCTGTCGCCGCAGCGGCGGGCAGCGGTTCGGTCGATAGTTCGCCCTGGGGTTCGTGCCTGGCGGCGGCCAGCGCCGACAGTACCGCGCGATAAGCGGCCGGCCAATATGAACGGCCGCCGGCGGGCGGCATCAGGCTGAAGAAAAGGGCGCAAGAAATGCGGTCGATATCTGCCGGCCGGTCGTGAAGAATGGCGGCGTCAAAAAGATCCAGCTGGATGGCCGACGCAATCCAGCCGGCCTTGGCGCAGATTACCTGGGAAAAATAATGATGGCAGACCGTCGAGGCGAAAACACCGGCGACGCCCGCCGGCCATACCGCCGGATCACCGAAATAGCAGGCAAGCATGGTTCCGGCGTCTGTTTTGTTGTACGCGGGAACGACAATCAACCCTTTCTCCTCCCAGAGGAAAGGGTTGGGCGCGGTGGGCCCCAAGGCGGCATAGCCCGCCGGCCGGCCTGCGGAATCAAAGGCAAGCAGGCCGGCCAGCCGACCTTGGGCGATTTTTTGCAGCAAGCATTCCGGCCGGTAGACGGCTGAGTCGACGTAATCCTCGCCATAAACCGCCCGGAAAACCGCCCCGACAAGGGCGGCGTTATCCGGGCCGACAGGGACCAGGCGAAACTGTTCGTCAGACACGTACCCCGCCTCCATCTCCGGTTTTTTGCAAAGTGCCTACTTCGCGAGCTTTTTGTCGATGTACGCCACGGCGGCGGCGATGGTGGTCAAATCTTTAACATCCGACAGCTCCATGGAAATCTTGAAGGCGTCTTCCGCCAAGACCAGCAGTTCGGTCTGGTCCTGGGAGTCGAAACCCAGGTCCTGCTGGAAACGGGCTTCGGGGGTCAGCATGTCCGCGGTGATGTTTTTCTTCCGCAATTTAAGGATAACTTGATTCAGCTTCTCGATTGTCGACATAGGTAATTCCTCCTTAGTTTTATATTGAAACAGGTCGAAGCCGCAGGCTTCAGTTTCCTGCCCCAGCCAGTAGAGATGCCCGGTCAGCCTGAATATAGGCAAGCAGTTCTTTGGCGGTCGGGGAATAAAGCCTGATGTGCTCGTACTCGGTATCGATGCCCAGCACCTGCTGCATCAGCAGACCGTCGCTGCCGAACCAGCGGGGGGCGAGGCCGCCGAAAAAGAAGCCCTGAGACCGCAGTATTTCCACAGCGGCGCCGATCCCGGGGCAGGCCGTATTCAGCGTGACCTGCAGACTGATTGCGCCGCGCCGTCTCGCCTCGGCCAGCAGCCCGGCCGTGAACTTCGCCCAATCGGCGCCGATCTCGCCGACGGCTACCTTCCAGGTCTGGGCTGATTCGTAATAGCGGTCTTCATGTCGGGTAAGCGTACCCGTCGGCAGCGGCGCCGTCGCTGTGAGGAAATTCCGGGGGTCCAGCGGCAGGGCCAGTTGTCTGATAAAGCGCTCGTACACCGGCGGCAGATAAACAGGACCGGTCGGCGAAGAATATTCCTTGAAATTAAGCACGCACGACACCCGGGCGCTGCCTGTCCGGTTGTCCTTAAAGCTCGGCCCGTCGAGCTGGTCAAGCTCGAGGGAGAAATCGGCGTGGCCGGCCTTGATGCTGCTCACCTGGGTAAAATAATGGCAACACACCGATTCGCCGAACAGTCCGTCGCTCGCGGCCTTCGCAAAGAGAGCGCCGTCCGTGTAGGTCGCCGCCAGCAGCATGCTGACATCCGTCTGCCTGTAGGCGGGAACGACGACAAGATTGCCCGCTTCCCAGAGACGCGGGTTGGGGGCGCTTTTAAAAACGGAAACATAACCGGCGGCTCTGTTGCCCTCATCGACGGCCAATAAGGCCGCCAGCCGGTTGTGGCGGATTTCCTCCAGAACCGCTTCCGGCCGGTAAACATATTTCACCGGGAAGGCTTCGCCGTACGCCGCGCGGAAAACTTCGCCGACAAGACCGGCGTTTAGCTCGTCAATCTTCACAAGGTTAAACGATGGTTCGGACATATCGCACCCTCCCCTCTCTCAGCTAACGCGTCCGGCCCGACTTTGCCAGCGGAGGATCGCCGACCCCCAGGTCAGTCCGGCGCCGAAAGCGGTCAGAGCCACGATATCGCCGTCCTTCAGGCGGCCGGTTTCCAGCGCCTCGTGGAGAGCGATCGGCACGGACGCCGACGACGTGTTGCCGTATCGGTCCAGATTGATCATGAACTTTTCCATCGGCACGTCCATTCTCCTGGCCGCCGCCTCGATGATGCGCCCGTTCGCCTGGTGGGGAACGACGAGAGCGACCTCTTCCTTGGGGATGCCTGCGGCGGCCAGCGCCTGCAGCGTAGCCTCCGGGAGCGCCCTCATCGCAAAACGGAAGACCTCCTGGCCATCCATATGAAGCTTATCAAGCTTTGCGGCCAGCGTATGCGGCGTATGCGGCAGCCGCGACCCGCCGGCCGGCAGCAGCAGATGTCTGCCGCCCGAACCGTCGGCCCCGAGTTTTACCGCCAAAAGGCCGTACCCCGGCTGAGCGGGCCGCAAAACGACGGCCCCGGCCCCATCGGCAAGCAGAATGCAGGTTTCGCGGTCCGTCCAGTCGGTGACTTTCGATAATACCTCGGCGCCGATCACCAGCACGGTGCGATAAAGGCCTGTTCCGATAAACTGGCTGCCCACCGCCAGCGCGTAAATAAAGCCCGTACAGCCGGCCGTCAGATCGAAGGCGGCGGCATTTTCGAGCCGGAGATTATTCTGGATGATGCAGGCGGTGGCGGGAAACTGCATATCGGCAGTCGCCGTAGCGACAATGACGAGATCGATTTCCCCCGCCGCGACCCCGGCATCCTCGATCGCCCTGGCGGCGGCAATCGTGCCGAGATCCGAAGCCGCCTGGGTATCCGCGGCGATCCGCCGTTCCCTGATGCCGGTCCGTTCCCGGATCCAGGCGTCGGAGGTATCCACCCGCGCCGCCAGGTCATCGTTCGTAACAACCTTGTCCGGGAGGTATATGCCTATTCCGGCTATTGCGGCCTTCAAACCTGCGGAGAACATCGGCGCGTCACATCCCAAGCGAATTGTCGTATTTACCATGTTTTCTGTATAATGGACGAAAGCTCCTGCAAAAAAGACATTCTGCGACAAATATAGCAACCGCAATCCCGGTTGGCCCTCGGCAAAACAAAGATTCCATCGGGATTCTCTTCAATCCCATTATCACCCCGTTGACAAGGCCTCTAAGAAGTACAGTCGCTTAGCAAATAAACGGCAGTTCCCCTGGAAGCTTCCTCAGAGAGCTTCTTTTTTTTCGCCAACTCCACCCCTGAGCCCTTTACTAAACAAAAACTTAACATTCCGCCGCGAAAGCAAGGATGACGAAGAGTCACTCAAAGCAATAGGGAGGATTTACAGCATGAGCACAGCGATTTCCAGCCTGCTCAACTCGGCCGCGACGACCGCCGGTACAACAAGCGAATCCAGCAATAACGCCCTCGACTACGATTCGTTCCTGACAATCCTGTCAGCGGAACTGAAGTACCAAGACCCCACCGAATCGGTCAGCAGCACTGAATACATCAGCCAAATGGCCCAGCTCAGCACCCTGTCGCAGATGAACGAGATTAGCGCGGCGATCAACAACACTTCCGCCTTCAGCATGATCGGCCGGGAGGTCGCCTACACCGTCACCGATGCGGCCGGCGACA
Organism: Sporomusaceae bacterium; assembly: GCA_031460455.1. Classification (NCBI taxonomy): domain Bacteria; kingdom Bacillati; phylum Bacillota; class Negativicutes; order Selenomonadales; family Sporomusaceae; species Sporomusaceae bacterium. Next base: position 64,024 of record JAVKTQ010000012.1, on the reverse strand, counting down.
CATCGACCGCCACCGGCACGGTCACTTCGGTGATGACCTCCAATGGCGCCACCTATGTTGTCGTGAACGGCGCCTCCGTGGAGCTCTCGGCGGTCTACGAAGTCGGCGCCGCCGCCACGGACAGCGCCACGGCGTAACGCCGGGAAATACCGCACACCGCTCAGCCGGACCCCGCGCGGAGAGGCTGACGACTATTTCCGACCGACAGACGAAATAGTGTATCAGGAGGAATACCATCATGATGTCCGCGTTCTTCTCGGCGGTTTCGGGCCTGAAATCACAGCAGACCGGCCTCAACGTTATCGCCAACAATATTTCCAACGTCAACACCACCGGTTTCAAACAGCAGCGGGTCAGCTTCAGCGACGTGCTCAGCCAGACGCTTAGCGGCGCCACCGGCGCCAGCGGAAACAAGGGCGGCACCAACGCCATCCAGCTCGGCCTGGGCGTCGGCGTCTCCAGCACCGACACCATCATGACGACCGGCAGCACCCAGTCCACCGGCGTCGACACCGACTGCTCGATCAGCGGCAGCGGGTTCTTCATCGTCAGCGGCGGCTCGTCGGGGCAGTACCAGTTCACCCGCGCCGGCAATTTCAGCGTCGACGAGGGCGGCAATCTTACCGTCAACGGCTATAAAGTCTGCGGCTGGCAGGATTACGACGTCGACGCCGCGAGCGGCGATTACGTCTACAACACCAGCAAGGCCGTCGAGGCGATCAACCTCTACTCCGACAGCTACAACGGCAATAAAAAAGTCATCGCCGCCAAAGCCACAACCGGCCTGACGCTCAGCGGCAACCTCGACACCTCGGCCACGGCCTCCGGCACCGCACTGCAGACGATCGGCGCCGTCACGACCTACGACAGCACGACGACGGTCGACAACATCTACGACGCCCTCGGCAACGAGCACAGCATCAAGATCAACTGGAAGAAGTGCTATGTCGACACCGCCACAAATACGACCAGCTGGTATTACTCGATAACCTCCGACGACCTGACGGTCAGCCCCGCCAGCGGCTACGTCGCCTTCGACAGCAGCGGCCAGATGGTCAGCACCGTCACCAGCGGCGCCACCACCTACACATTCGACACCGACCCGACCCTTACGCTGACCCCGGCCGCCTCTCTCGGCACCGCCGCCTTCACCGTCGACATGGACCTGAACAACATCCTCCAGAACACCACCACGACCACGGCCGCCGTCACCGGCACCGCCGACGACGGCTACGCGGCCGGCGAACTCCAGGGCATCAGCATCTCCTCGGACGGCACGATCATCGGCACTTACAGCAACAGCCAGACCCAGCCGCTGGGCATGATCGCCCTGGCGGTGTTCACAAATCCGGAAGGCCTGGAGAAGATCGGCGCCAGCCTTTACGCCGTGACCGCCAACTCGGGCAACTTTACGGGCGGCGTCGTCGCCGGCAGCGGCGGCTCGGGGGCGCTGAGCACCGGCACGCTGGAGATGTCCAATGTCGACCTCGCCCAGCAATTCAGCGAAATGATGATCAGCCAGCGCGCCTACCAGGCCAACAGCAAAGTCATATCCACCGCCGACGAGATGCTGCAGTCCGTCATCCAGATGGTGTAAGCCATGACCTCGACCTTCGGCACTTACAGCATCGCCTACAGCGGCATGTACGTCAATCAGGCCGGCCTGACGGCCACCGGCGCCAACCTCGCCAACATCAACACCACCGGCGCGTCGCGCGTGCGTGTGGCCGCCGCCGAAAAAACGACCGACCAGCTCGTGGGCCCGTCGGTGGGGTCGGGGGTGAGCGTGGCCGAGATCAACCGGGCCCGCAACCAACTGCTCGACAGCACCTACCGCCAGCAGAACGCCAAAACCGGCTACTGGTCGGTCAAAAACGGCGACCTGGAATACATGCAGGAAATCATCAGCGAATTCGCCGCCGAGGACGGAACGTCGACCGACGGCCTGCAGGGCATGGTCGATGATTTCTTCACCGCCTGGGAGGAACTGGCCAAAACCCCCGCCGGCGCCACCGAGCGCCAGTCGGTCACCGAGGCGGCCGCCTCCCTCCTGGGCGCCCTGAGCGCGCTCGACAACCAACTCCGCCAGCTGCAGGCAGACGCGGTCAGCGGGGTGAGGGACGGGGTAGCTAGCCTCAACGACCTGGCGAGCCAGATCGCCGACCTGAACAGCCGGATCGTCGCCGAAGAAGTCAGCGGCGGCGAGGCCAGCTACCTGCGCGACCAGCGCGACGCCCTGCTGGACGAGATGAGCGCCCTGGCCAACATAACGGCCGCCGAGCAGAAAGACGGCTCGGTGAAGGTATCCATCGGCGGCATGACGATGGTGACCGGCGCCACCTGCCACACCCTGGAGGTGACGGGCGACGGCGGGACAACAAGCCCGCTGCAGATAACCTGGGCGGATTCCGGCTACGAAACGCAGATATCCGGCGGCAGCATCAAAGCCTACCTGGAGGACGCCGACCAAACGGGCTACGCGGCGATAACCGCGGCCGACCTTCCCTATAACTTCACCGCCGGCGCCACCAGCTCGATCAGCAACCTCCGTCAGGGCATCAACGACCTCGTCACCACCCTGGCCATCGAAATAAACGAACTGCACAGCGCCGGCTACAACCTGAACGGCGACGCAGGCGAGGCTTTCTTCACCGTCGTCGACTCCGGCAAGCCTCTAAGCATCACCAACATTCAGATCAACCCCACCATCGCCGACGACCCCGACAAGCTAGCCGCCGCCGGCAGCGACGCCTCCGGCGACAACACCGTCGCCGACGCCATCTGCGCCCTGGCCGGCGAGGACTGCTACAAGTACGGCGGCCTAGCGGTCGATATCGGCGACTTTTACGAAAACCTCATCTCCTGGCTGGGAACGACCGGCGACGACGTGGCGACCAACTACGACACCCAGTCGGCCCTCACCACCCAGGTGGACAATGAACGGCTGGCGACCATGAGCATTTCCATGGACGAGGAGATGGCCAACATGCTCATGTACCAGCAGGCATACACCGCCGCAGCCAGAGTGCTCAGCACGCTCGACTCGCTGCTCGGCGAAATGATCAGCGAACTCGGCTAATAAAGGAGGTAGCCCGCATGTCTTCGACCTTCGCAGGACTGAGCATCGCCAACCGCGGCCTGTCAAGCAGCCAGGCCGGGCTGTCGGTGACAACCAATAATATCAGCAACGTCAACACCAGCGGCTATTCCCGCCAGACAGCGACCCAGCTCTCCGTCGGCCCGGCCGCGGTCTACAGCAGCAAGAGCACGGTCGGCGCCGGCTCCGAGGTCACCAGCGTCGACCGCATCCGCAGCTTCCGCCTCGACCAGAAATACTGGCAGGAAAACAGCGCCCTAAGCACCTGGGAAACAAAAGCGGGTTATCTGGAAGAACTGCAGGAAGTTCTCGGCACCTCATCAAGCGACGATGTGTTCAACACCACGATGGACGAGTTCTACGACGCGCTGGAAACGCTGTCCGGCGACCCCGCCAGCACATCGGCCCGGACGGTGGTGCGCGAAACGGGCCGGGCGGTGTGCGAATACCTCAACAACGCCGCCAGCCAGCTCAGCGAACTCAGGCAGGATATCAACACCGAAATCAACACCGCGGTCGACCAGATCAATTCCTACGCCCGCCAGATCGCCGATCTCAACCACCGCATCGGCGTGGCGACCGCGAACGGCGCCGCCGCCAACGAGCTGTGCGACGAACGCGACCTGTTGATCGACAAGCTTTCCGCCCTGACCGACGTGACCGTGACCAAGACCAAAACCGGCACAGCCGCCGACGGCACGGAAATAACCGCCTACACAGTGGCGGTCAACGGCATCGCCCTGGTGAGCGGCGACAACGCCCGCCAACTGGAGTGCTACACCGTCAGCGGCGGTACGGCGTACGGCATGTACGGCATCCGCTGGGCCGGCTCGGGCGACGCCTTCGCGGCCGGCAAAAACGGCTCGCTGAAGGCGTACCTCGACCTCCGCGACGGCAGCGGCACGAACGGTGAATACAAAGGGATCGTTTACTTCGCAGCGCAGCTCGACACCTTCGCCGGCACATTCGCCAAAGCATTCAACGAAGGCATCTACAAGGACGGCAGCAGCTACTACGGCGGCCACGCCGCCGGCTACGGCGCCGACGCCACGACCGGTATCCGCTTCTTCTCCTGCGACGGCCTGTCGTCCGCCGACCTGATGGCGAGCGGCGCCACCACCGACGCGGTCTACGCCAATATAACCGCCGCCAGTATCTCGCTGTCGGCAGACATCGAGCAAGACCTCGCCGCGATCGCGGCTTCGTCCGCCGGCGGCGAGGAAGGCAACAACGAGAACAGCGACGACCTGCTCAGTATTTGCCAGGACGCCCGCATGTTCGCCAGCGGCTCGCCCGAGGACTACTACAACTCCATCATCGCCACCCTCGGCACGACCGCCGCCTACGCCTCGCGGCAAAGCGACGTGCAGGCCAACCTCGTCGCCTACCTTGACGACAGCCGGTCCTCGGTCGCGGGCGTCTCCACCAACGAGGAAACGGCCTATATGACCAAGTACCAGCAGGCTTACGAGGCGTCGGCCGCGATGGTCACCACCTGGAACGAAATCTACCAGACAACCATCAACATGGTGTCCGATTAGGAGGGATAGGAGTGCGGATCACCAACAGCATGATGATCGCCAACACCGTCCGCAATATCAACAGCTCCGCCAGGCGCTTGAATGAGGCCCAGGAGCGGATCTCGTCGGAGAAAAACATCTCCCTGCCCTCCGACGACCCGGTCATCGCGACGCGGTCGATCAAATACCGCAACTACGTGGCCAGGATCGAACAGTTCCAGAAAAACGCCGAAGACGCCGCCTCCTGGCAGGAGGTGACCGAAGGCGCGCTCGACACCCTCAACGACGTCATCACCCAGGTACGGACGCTGACCGTCAAAGCTGCGGGCGGCACACTCACCGACAGCGACCTGACCGACATCAAAACCGAGATCGCCGAGCTTCGCGACCAGGCGATCGAGATAATGAACACCGCCTACGGCGATCGATACGTGTTCGCCGGCTTCAACACCGCCGAACCGCCCTACGCGCTGGAATCGACAACCGTCGGCGACACCGCCGCCTTCAAGGGCGGCTGGCTGAGCCTGTGCGGCGTAGTGCCGTCCTCCGTCGCCGACGCGGACATCAGCGCCTGCTACGCCGCCGAAGCCGCCAACAGCTACACGACCGCGTCCGCCCATTCGATCAAGTACAACATCGGCTTCGACAACGAAGTAACCGTCAACATCGAGGGTCAGGACGTCGTGGGCGAAGGCGCCGGCAACCTGTTCGACACGTTCGCCAAACTGCTCCTCGCCCTCGACGGCGAGACAAGCTATAAAACCTATGACGCCGGCAGCGGCATGGTTACCACCGCCGCCATCGACGGTATCGACGACCTGCTCGACGACCTGGACGTCAACCGGGAGAAGATAACGACCATCCAGGCCACCCTCGGGGCCCGCATGAACTACGTCAACAGCGTGGCGGAGCGTCTCGGCAACGACTATACCACCTACACCACCCTGATGAGCCAAAACGAGGACGTCGACATCAGCACGGCCACAATGGAAGAAGCCACCGCCCAGACTGTCTACCAGGCGTCGCTGTCGGTAGGGGCCAAGGCGATCACCAAGACGCTCGTGGATTATATGGCGTAGGAAAACACGGATAACGCAGGAGGCGATCACGATGTCCAGCAGCAGCATCACGTCAACCACCGTCAACGGGACGACGCGGATCACGGGGTTAGCATCGGGCCTCGACGTCGATTCGATCGTCGAGCAGCTCATGGCGGCCGAAAAGGAAAAGAAGCTGAACAAGCTGCAGCAGAAGGAGCAACTGGCCGCCTGGCGGCAGGAGGCTTACCGGGAAGTCATCGGCGAGCTCCAGTCCTTCGCCAACAAGTATTTCAACCTCACCTCCTCCACCAGCCTCCTGAGCGCCAAGAACTTCAAACAGTTCACCGTCACCTCGTCAAGCAGCGACGTAGCGGCCAGCTACACCAGCGCCGCCACCGCCGCCAGCCACACCGTCACGGTCAGCCAATTGGCCGCCGCCGCCAGCCGGGCGAGCAGCGCCAGCATCTCCGCCGCTGTGCGGGGCAGCGTGGCCGCCAGCTACGATGACCTGGACGGCAAGAGCATCGTCCTGACGCTCGACGGCACAGCGTATACTGTCGACCTGAGCGGCGTGACCGGCCTCGATTCTCTTCAGGACGCGGTGGACGAGGCGGTCGGCGACGGCAAGTTGACTGTCGGCGCCGTAATGAACAGTGGCGGGGCAAGCGTCCTGACGATCACCGCCGCCGACAGCGGCGTGCAGGCGATATCCGTCAGCGCCCCCTCCTCCGGCGAGAGCGGCCTGTCCGGTCTCGGGTTCGTCGCGGCCAACGGCGCCGTGCTTTCCAACCGACTGACGGCGTCGACCGCGACGATGGAAGACATCGCCGACTACCTGGGGATTACGCTGAACAGCGCCGACGGTGTGGACCTGACCATCAACGGCGCCGACTTCAGTTTCGACAAAAGCATCACCCTCAGCGAAATGATCGCGGAAATAGACGACGCCGACTGCGGGGCGACGCTCGCGTACGACGAGACCACCGGCAAGCTGGCGCTGACCGCCGACGCCACCGGCGCCGGCAACCTGCTGGCGATTAGCGAAGGCGACGGCAGCGACTTCCTGACAAAAGCACTGAGCGTCACGACCGACGGCCAGGACGCCAAACTGACGATCGACGGGCAGGCCATGACCCGCTGCGCCAATACCGTCACCACCGGCGGCGTGACCTACACCTTAAACGCCGTCACCGACAAAGCGGCCACCGTCACCCTCACTCAGGACACCGACGGCGTCTACGAGCTCATCAGCGGCTTCGTGGACGATTACAACGCCCTGATCGACTCGATCCACGGCGAGCTGTCCGCGGACTACGACAGCGATTACCCGCCGCTCACCGACGACCAGAAGGCCGCGATGACCGACGAGGAGATCGAAAACTGGGAGGCCACGGCCAAGACGGGGCTGCTCGAGAACGACGCGCTGCTGAAGTCGCTGCTGAGCGAGCTGCGGTCCAGCATCGTCGACGCCATCGCCGGCGTTTCCGCAAGCATTTTCAGCATCGGCATCGACACCGGCAGCTACGAGGAGAACGGCAAGCTCTATATCGACGAGGACGCGCTGAAAGAAGCACTGCAGAGCGACCCCGACGGAATCATGAATCTCTTCGCCCAGCAGTCCGCCACTTACAAGGGAACGGCCACCGTCCGCAAACTCTCGTCCGCCCAGTTGGCGACCCGCTACAGCGAAGAAGGGATCGCGTACCGCTTCTACGACGTGCTCGCCAAATACACCTCCACCGTCCGCGACACCGGCGGCAGCAAAGGCCTGCTGCTCGAAAAGGCGGGGGCGGAGAACGACACCTCGGAAACCGACAACGCGCTGACCGAGATGATCGGTAAATACCAGAAGGCGCTCGCCGCAGAGGAGGACCGGCTGAATGACTACGAGGAGCGCCTGTACGCGAAATACTCCGCTCTGGAGACGTATATCAACGAGATGAACACCCAGCTCACAGCCCTCCTATCCTACATCGACGACGGGAGTTGACGAATAAGATGAACAGGGAAGAAATGACCGCTTATCTGGAAACGAAAGCCGCCCTCCTGGAGCGGATCGGCGCCAATACAGAAAAACAGCGGCTGGTGGTCGCCAAGCGGGAAATGCGGGGCCTCCGCCGCCTGCTCCGCGAGCGGGCCGCGCTGATCGACGAACTCGCCACCGTCAACCGCCTGCTGGCTGACGACGGCCTCAGACCGCTCAGGGGCTCGCTCGCCGCCAGATTTAGAGCCATCGAAGCCAGGCAGAAAGAACTGCTCGGCGCCTGCGACCAAGTCCTGCAGCAAGCTTTAGCCGAGCGGGCGCGCATCGCCGCCGAGATCAACAACAGCCGCCTGACGCGCCAGGTGAAAAACCGCTACATCAACAAATGGCAAGTGATGGCCTGGGGCAACTGCCTGAATGTGAAAGCGTAAAAAGCGGAAAAAAAAAGACCTTGCGATATTCGCAAGGTCCTTTCCTTGTGCGTTCGGCAGTTATTTGAGGAGCGTCAGCACCTGCTGCGGCTGCTGGTTGGCCTGGGCCAACATGGCGGTCGCCGCCTGGCTGATAACGCTCAGCTTGGTATAGGTGGCCATTTCCGACGCCATGTCGACGTCGCGGATGCGCGACTCGGCGGCGGTCAGGTTTTCGCTGGTGGTTGTCAGGTTGTTGATGGTGTGTTCGAGGCGGTTCTGGACGGCGCCGAGCTCGGAGCGGGCCTGCGATACCGTCGCAGTGGCGGTGTCGATGACCTTGAGGGCGACATTGGCCGCGCCGTAGCTGTCGACCTTGAGGCCTTGCACGCCGAGGGCGCTGGCGTCCATCGTATCGATGTTGATCTTGATGCTCTGCCCGGTGTTGGCGCCGATAAGGACGGAAGCCGAACCGTCGCTGCGGACATCGGCGGCCGCCGTGGTCTGGGTGAAAGACGACAGGGCGTTGGTAGCCGCAGTCTTGGTCTCGCCGCTGGCGTTCGCGACGGTGACCGTCAGGCCGTATACGGCGCTGGTCGTGCCCGTGGCCGCCGCGGTGGCGAGCAGCTCGCCGCCGGAGACTGACAAAGTAAAGTTGGCGTCGTCGAGGTCGCTTACCGCCGTGGCGGACGCGACCGTCACGGAATTGGACACCAGCGTGCCGTTCATCATGTACTGGACGGTGATGGTGTCGCCGGACACAATGCCGAGCGAGTTGTTGTCGACATCGGTAAGGGCGGTCAGCAGATCGGTGGTCGCGGTGCCGGTGTAAAGCGCCTCGTTGGTCGACACGTTGGCGACGGCGGTGGCGACGGCCTTGCCCATCGAGCCGTCGAGCAGCTTCTTGGTGTTGAATTCGGTCGTATCGGCGATCCGGTTGATCTCTTCCACCAGGGCGTCGATTTCCGTCTGGATGCTTTCGCGGTCGGCGTCGGTGTTGGTGTCGCTGGCCGACTGGGCGGCGAGTTCGCGCATGCGCTGAAGGATCTCGGTGGTTTCTTCGAGGGCGCCCTCCGCCGTCTGCACGAGCGAGATGGCATTCTGGGAATTGCTGCTGGCCTGATCGAGGCCGCGGATCTGGCCGCGCATCTTTTCGGAAATCGCCAGGCCGGCCGCGTCGTCGGCGGCGCTGTTGATGGCGTAGCCGGACGAGAGTTTCTGCAGAGACTTGTTCATCGCCGTGTTGTTGAGATTGAGCTGGTTGTACGTGTTCAGCGCCGAGAGGTTGTGGTTGATGATCATACCCATTTTTTCTTCCTCCTTGAATTTTGCTTGGGCTTCCATGCCCAGCACTTCTGCCTTGGTAACCGGTTTTTCTGGGGGGATAACGCGTCCCGTTACATTGGCGGCGCCCTCCTTTCGCTGTCGTCTGTCCTTATGTTCGGGCGCCAATGTTAAGTATTTGTTTAGTAATCCGCGTGCAGAAAAAATCAAGCCCCGGCTCTCGCCGGGACTTGGGATAATTAGCAGGTAACCGCGCCGCCTTTCTGCAGATAATAGCCTACGCCGCGCACCGTCTTGATATTGGAGAGACTGAGCTTTTTGCGCAGGTTGTGCACGTAAAGATTAACGGTGGTGAAGTCCGTGTCGGCGTTGTAGCCCCAGACCTTCTGGACAATCCTCTCCTTTGTGACCACGCGGCCATGGTTGCGAATCAGCAATTCGAGTAGCTGGGCTTCTTTGAAAGTAAGATGAATAACGTTATCGTTTATTATGACCTGATTGCGCTCGGGATCGAAAACAAAGTCGTCCGTGGCCAGCACGTCTACCTGCAATTCCTTGCCCTTCCGCCGGGTCAACGCTCGCAGTCTCGCCAGTAATTCAACAGTATAAAACGGTTTTACCAAATAATCGTCCGCGCCGGCGTTCAGCCCTTCCGCCCGCTCCTCAGGCGAATCCTTCGCGGTCAAAAAGAGCACCGGAGTATCGTACCCCAACCCGCGGAATTCCTTGAGCAGAGAGAGACCGTCCCGGCAGGGCAGCATCCGGTCCAAGACAATCACGTCGTACGCTTCGGTACATGCCATCTCGATGCCCATTTCACCGTCCAGAGCGGCATCGACCACAAAGCCGTTTTTCTTGAACAAGTGTGACAGCGCATCGACCAGCTTGTTTTCGTCTTCGACAAGCAATACCTTCATTCATGACGTCCCTTTTATGCCACAACCGTGTGAGATATTATCCATCCATGGACATCACAAATTAACTCGCCCCACAATGTTAAGATTATGTTTATTTTCCGGACGTCACCCAGGTTTTTTTAACAAAAGCTAAACTTTTTCCCTCTTCGTCTTGGTATTGTCGCTGCCGTGTCGCCATCGGGAAACTCCGCGACGAAAGTCGCTCCTTCGCCGGCAGCGCTACTCACGCTTATCTTTCCGCCGTGGCTTTCGGCAACCACCTTGGCAATAGCCAGGCCTAACCCTGAGCTTCCGCCGCTCCGCGAATTATCCGCCTGAAAAAAACGGTCGAATATTTTTTCAAGAACCGCCGCGTCGATGCCTTCGCCGGTGTCGGCCACAGACAACGTGATTTTTGCGTTTATCTTCAGCAGGCTTACCGATACTACGCCGCCTGACGGGGTATGGCGGATGGCGTTGTCAAGCAGGATGCCTACCAACTGCTTTATCCGCGCCTCGTCGCCATCATAACCTACAGGAGTATCCGAAGAAACCTTAAGAAACACCCCCTTGGCAGCCGCAACAGCTTCGAAGGGACTAACAGCCTCCATCAGCGCTTCATCGAAAAAGAAAAACCGCTTGAGGAGCAACGGCTGCTGTGAATCGACCCTCGCCAGGAAAAGCAGAGAATCCACAAGCTTCGCCATCGAGACGGTTTCCTCCTGGATGTTATCCAGCCATTTGCTCTGGCTTGACACGCTCTCCTCCGGGCTTCCCCGCACAACGTCCAGGTTTGTCCGGATAACCGTCAGAGGCGTTCTTAGCTCGTGAGAGGCGTCAGCCAGGAAATCCTTCTGCTGCTGCCACGCTTTTTGGATGGGAATCATGGCCCGGTTCGCCATCCAGAAACTGGCGCCAAAGGAAAGCAACACGCAGATAAAACCAACACCTGTCAAAGCCGTCAGCACAATCCCCATCATACCCGTTTCCCGCGAAAAGTCGTGAAAAAGAACCAGCGTGCCGGCTTGGCCTGCGGATTGACCTTCCAGCTGAGCCTTCAGGTAATTATAATTGTTTCCCGCAAAATTGATTCTCCCGCGCGGCTTACCGGATTGCATCGCTTCTTTCGTCAGTTCCTCCAGTTGGCTGACGGCCAGCGGCTGGCCGGACGACCGAAAAACGATCGTCCCCGCAGGCGATATCTTCACAAAAAAGAAATCCGACAACGGCGAACCGGGGGGAGGCGGGTCCGCTGGACCACCGGTTAAAGAGTCACGCTCCGGCCCACTAGGGGGTCCGTCTTTTTGCAACCGGGGCGGCAAATCGGTTATCATCCCCCTCTGTATATCCGCCACTAGCCTCCTCTCCAGGAAATCAGCCCTCCTGGACATATCTGCCTGCGAAAAAAAATACGACCCGAGCGTAAGAAAAAGAAAAAGCGTCAAAATGATGGCAGCGTTAATAAGCGTAAGCCTGAGACGGAGCTTCTGAAACATTTTCTGCCTCCATTTTCCGATGCCCGCCGGGCGAAGATATCACTTGCATTTTACTATCACATTCTTTGTTTTGAGTTATATTGGACTGCTAAATGCAAAAAAAAGCCCGTCCACGGCATGGACGGGGGAGGTCGTATAAAAACAACCCAACATCGCATCAAATAATTCGCGATCCATTGTTAAGACTTTGTTTAATAATTTATGGCTCTCTCGGGTACAAACCTTTTACTTCAGGCAGCGGTACGTGTCTGCAGGACATTTCAGCCCAAGTCTAAACGCGAATAATGCAGGCATCTCCCTGAGTAAGGCCGCCGCATATCGCGCAGGCGGCGACCCCGCCGCCACGCCGCCTGAGCTCGGCAGCCGCGGTCATCATTATACGGGCGCCGCTGGCCGTATTGGCATGGCCGACGGCAATTGCCCCGCCATTTACATTGAGTTTTTCCATTAGCTGGTTGTACCGGTCCTTGCCGAAACTGTCCAAGGGGTAATTGTCAATCTTACCGGCCGCCGCCGGATAGTCTTCCTCCAGGAAGCTGGTGCAGGCCAGCAGCTTGCAGGATACCAGCGGCACACAGGCGAAAGCCTCGTTAATTTCCAACACATCTATATCGTCGATCGACATGTTCAGGCCGTTCAGGCACTTTTTCACGGCCAACGCCGGCGCTACCGGCAGCAGATCCGCATTGGCGGCAATCGAGCACATGCCGACGATGGTATACAGCGGCTTCAAACCGAGCTTGTCGGCGGTACTCTTACGCATGAGGATCTGCGCCGCCGCCCCGTCGTTAAGGCCGGGGGCGTTGCCCGCGGTGACGGTCGGGTTGTCGAAGATAGTCGGCAGCTTTGCCAAATCCGCAGGCGCTATCTGCGGTCGATACTGTTCGTCGATATCCAGGCGTACAATTTCCGTCCCTCTGCCCTTTTTCACAGCGATATCCAGCGGCGCCATTTCCGTTTCGTAAAAACCGGCGGCATGGGCCTTGCCGTACTTCTGGTGGCTATGATAAGCAAACTCATCCTGTTCTTCCCGCGAAACCCCGTATTTGACGGCGACATTGCCGGAATCGACGGCCACGGGGGCAAAATCTTTATAGCCAAGGGGAAAAAGCGGATCTTCCAGGGTAAACCCGCCGGCCTTATGCCCCTGCCACCGCAAATTGCGGGCCAGATAAGGCACCGTGCTGAAACTCGTCGCCCCGCCGGTGAGGACGGCGTTTACCTCGCCGCTTTTAATTCTGCTCATGGCATAGTAAGCCGCCGATGTTCCGGAAACGCAGGCTTTATCAATGGTAACGGAAGGCGTATAAACAGGCAGTCCCGCTTTCAGCAGCGATTGCCGGGCTACGACCGGCGTATAGGGATCCTTGCAATTGGTGGTATCGCCGCAGCCCCACCACACCTCATCGATCGCCTCCGCGCTCAGGCCGATCCTGACCAGCGACTCCCGCATAGCGATAGCGCCCAAATCATAGATATCGATGTCTTTCATCAGCCCGCCAAATTTGCCGAAGGGCGTCCTGACCCCGCTTACAACAACAACTTCGTCTGCCGTATAGTTCATTTAAAACTCTCCTAATCGATTATTGACTAACGTCTGCTGCTCAATAGGCATAGAATCCCCGGCCGGTTTTGCGGCCCAGCGTACCGGCCCGCACCATCTGCTTCAGCATTTTTGCCGGTTTGTACTGATCGCCGAAATCCCGTTCCATAGTTAGCAGGCCGTTGTACACGATGTCTATCCCGGCCAGGTCCATCAATTCGCATGGCCCCATCGGATGATTGAGGCAAAGCTTCACCGCTTTATCGATCTCCTCCGGACTATTCCCGTCCTGGATGCATCTGGCTGCCTCGTTGAACAGGGCATCCACGAGGCGCGATACGATGAACCCGGCGTAATCCACCGCCAAAATAGCCTCCTTCGCCAAACTTGTTACGAACTCCACACTGGCGTCAATCGTCTTTTTATCGGTGAGCTTGCCAGGGATGACTTCCACGCCTTTCATGACCGGTACCGGATTCATAAAGTGGATGCCGATTACGTTGCCTTGCCGGTCGGTCACCGACGCTATCTCGGTAATCGATAGACTCGAAGTATTCGTACCCAGTATGGCTTCCTTTTTGCAATGCTGACACAACTGCCGGAAAATGTTTTGCTTTGTCTGGATGTCTTCAAGGGCCGCTTCGATGACGATGTCGGCATCCTGCACGGCTCCGACAAACTCTTGGGTGATATGCAAACGCCCCAGGCATGCCGCCACATCTTGCGCGCTGAGCTTCCCTTTTGCTTCCAGCTTGCTCAGATTTCCTTTTATCCCCTGCAGCGCTTTTCCCAACGCCGCCTCATGCAAGTCAAATAAATTCACCTCATATCCTGAACTGGCAGCAACTTGTGCTATTCCGCTTCCCATCGCACCAGCGCCGATGACCGCTACTTTTTTGATTTTCGACATCGTAAATTCCTCCTCCTTAATCAAAGACGCGCTCGTGTTCATACACGCAGCCGTTAGCCATACTAAACAAGGCTGTACTCAATCCGGCCATACAACGCATTATCGTCCCTGAAACCTAGGGGACCTTTTTTCCAGAAACGCCGTCATGCCTTCAGTCCGGTCCTCACAGCTGAAACTGGTGGTATAGGTTTCAACCTCATAGGCGAGCGCCGAATCAAGATCCATTTTCAATCCGTTGTTAATTGCCGCTTTAACCAGGCGAACGGCAACCGGCCCTTTGCTCATAATGACATTGGCAATATGTTTGGCAGCAGGCAGCAACTCTTCGGCTGCTACGACCTTGTTAACAAGACCGATTCGGCAGGCCTCCGCGGCATCGATCATCTCCGCCGTCATGGCGTAGTATTTTGCCCTTCCCTTGCCTATGAGACGCGGTAACCGCTGGGTCCCTCCCCATCCAGGAATAATCCCCAGACTGACTTCCGGCAAACCGAATTTGGCCTTTTCCGCGGCCACCCGGATATCGCAAGCCAGAGCCAATTCACAGCCGCCGCCCAATGCATAACCGTTAACGGCAGCGATTACGGGTTTCCCAAGATTCTCGATCTTCGAAAATAGTCGGTGGCCGCGGACGGACACCTCCCGCCCCTCAATGGGCGCAAGGCCTTTATTCATCGCAATATCAGCGCCGGCGACAAACGCTTTGCCTACACCGGTGATAATAACCGCCCCAACCGCCGGGTCTTCTTCCACCACAGCCAACACCGCCTCCAGCTCTCCGAGGGTGTCGGCATTAAATGCGTTCATCGCTTCCGGTCTGTTCATGCTGATCATGGCGATACCACGCTCACACTCATACAGCAAGTTCTTGAATTCAGCCATTAAAATCACCCCAATTCTCCGACTGACAAGCCTCCCAGGATGATCGCCATCCTCACGGCTTTAGCCGGATGTATCTTGCCCTTCCCACGATTTCTGAACAATATTCAAATTGCCTTTTGAGCATGCAGATTATCTATATCACTCTGCTTATATCCCAGCAGATTCTTTAAAACCTCTTCAGTATGCTCACCAAGCATCGGCGGCGGGTTAGTAGTTACCGAGTCCGTTGCAGAGAATTTCATCGGCGTACCGGAAAGAACGACTTTACCAAATTTCGGGTCAGTTACCTCAACGAATAAATCCCGCACTTTAAGCTGAGGATCGTTGAATAACCCCGCGATATCCAAAACCGGTCCTGCCGGGACTCCATACTTATCAAGTATTTCGAGAGGCTCTTTCACATCTTCGTAGCTTTTTAACCATCCTTCGATAATCGATATCACCTGTGGCAGGTTTTTACCGCGTGTCAACGAATCGGCAAAGTCGGGATTGCTAATGAGATCCGGACGCTCGATAGCCATACAAAGTTTTTCCCACAAAGATGGGTTGAGTGCGCCAATGGCCACATACTTCTCATCTCCCGCCTCGAATATGCCGTAGGGAGCCATTGTCTCATGATGCGATCCGGTTCGCATAAGCTGATCTTTTCCGCCTGACATCGTATATCTTGGTATAGCTGTTTCCAGAATTGCGGTCATGCAGTCTCGGAGCGAGATATCAATGTGCTGCCCTATACCGGTCCGATTTTTGTAATGCAATGCCGCCATAATCGCACCAAAGGCGTGGCTGCTTGCATTATAATCGCCAATAGTCGTACCCGAACGCATCGGCGGTCGGTCCGAATCTCCAGTCATCCACATGATGCCGCTCATAGCCTGGGCAACAATATCATAGCCCGCCTTCCGAGCGTACGGTCCAGTTTGCCCGAATGTTGAGATCGAGCACATAATAACTTGCGGATTCTCCTTGCGTAATTCCTCATAATCCAACCCCAACGACTTCATTACACCTGGCTTGAAATTTTCGATTACGATGTCGGAAATACGCACTAATTTCAAGATAATATCCTTTGCAGCCGGACTCTTCAAATCGAGAGTAATAGACTTCTTACCGCGATTAACAAGCATGAAATAACCGCTTTGACCTTTACCAAATGGGGTGAAGTGCCTTTCGTCAGCTCCCTTCCCCGGTTGCTCGACTTTAATCACTTCCGCTCCCAGATCGGCGAATATTTGCCCTAAATAGGGACCGGCCATTACCCTGCCGAAATCAAGGACACGTAAATCGCTGAGGTTTTTGTCTCTCATTTTGTTTTGTCTCCTCCCATAATATACATAACGTTGCTAACAGTATTTCTCGGCCATCTAGCATGATTCACTCAACGCTTTACAGGCGTTTCTTTTAAACAGGCGCTGTTTTTTTACCCCCTGCCAGCTGTTGTGTAAAATATCGTATACATGTTGTTGATTAGTCTCCCCATTGCACTCAAAAAGAATATTGTTCTCCTCGTCGTTGCAGTCGAGGTATTTTATCACAATAAAATGTCTTATCTTGTGCTTTGTAAACAAGAAAACTAGTGGCCCGAGCAAGGTAATCAACAAACCGCGAGTATTCGGTCGCAACTCCATGGTGAGTTTTTCGCATTGAATCCAACGGGCGAAATTAATAATGGCTTTTTCCCCGCGGTGATTCCACAGCAAAAGCGAATCTGGCAGAACCCCCGCCGCCAATGAAGATGGTTTTGGCATTTGCGGCATACCGCCGTGGTAAATAATCCGGCCAATCACTTTAGCATTATTAACCTCAGTTAGTACCTTATCATCAACGCACTTCGTCTGCATTTGCTTTCGCTTTCCGATATAATAAAGAGCGATAAGCACAATCACAAAAGCAACCGCCCAATAAATACTGTTCATATTAACCTCTTAACTTCCTGCGTAGCTTGGCGGGGGGGTTAACCCCCGCCAACACTGCCAGGATGCTAGTTTGTACGTGGTTCGAGCCGTTTGTAGGTATTTACCATATAGCAAATCGCCCCGAGGAGTGTACAAAAGCCCATTGCGAGGAGTCCGCCGTTATAGCCCAACGAGCCGCTGGCAAAAATACCGGTAATAATTGGTCCGAGCATCGAACCGATACTTCCAGCGGCAAAAATTACGCTTGCAACCCCGCCGCTTTGCCCGTAAGGAGCAATATCGCTAGGAATTGCCGATACGTTGGAAGCGCCGAAAGAAGTAACCCCCATGGCGACGGTAAGCCAGAATACGGCCATTTCCGGCGAAGTAGCCATTACGGTAAGATACATTCCCACCGCTCCTCCTAAAAGACCGACACCCATTCCCGTGCGCCTTAATGCACTGATCGTTGCTCCACGCCTGTACCACTGATCAAAAATATATCCGCCGATGATTTCCAGAACCACGCCGGCAATGTACGGATACATTGCCGCAATTCCCATGGCCTTGATGTCAAACCCGCGCACGGAAACGAGATAACTGGGAATCCACATATTGAAGGTGGAAAAGAAATACATATAGAAAACCATTCCCAAGCAGGCCAGTATCACGCGTGGATAGGTCAGCAATTTCATCATAGATATGGGCTGGGACATGACTTTGCCTTCGTTGGTCAGTTTCTCATTCTGCCTGATGTAAGCAAGCTCGGATTCAGTGATCTTCGGGTGATCATCCGGTTCCTTATACAGAGCCAACCAGACAAAGCTATATAGTACCGCCAGGCCACCGGTAACCGCGAAGGACCATTGCCAACCCCAAAGAACGATAATGTAGGCAACCAACGGGGGCGCAAACGCATTGCCCAACCGCGCGCAACTGTCGAACAGCGAAGACGCCAGCGTCCTCTCTCGTTCAGGAACCCAAACTTGGACGACCCGGATTGAGCCAGGAAAACCGGGAGCCTCAGTTACACCGAGCGCCACCCTGACTGCAAACAAAGAATAAAAACCTTGTACTAAGCCAGTAAGCATTGTTGTTGCGCCCCAACCGAAGCAAGACCAAAACATAACGAGCTTTGGACCGTACTTATTCAGAAACCAGCCGGTCGGAGCCATTGCGAAAAAGTAGGACCAAAAAAACGCGGACATCAATAGACCCATTGAAGCTGGTGTCAGCGCGAACTCCTTCATGAGAATAGGAGCAGCGACACCGATATTGACTCTGTCAATATAGTTGATGGTTGTTAATCCGCAAACCAATGCCACGGCAAGCCAGCGCGTGTTTGACATCGGTTTTACGATTGTCTGCCTTCCTTGAATGTCCGAACTAGATGGTATCATGTAGCTATCAACCTCCAGATATAGTATTTAACTAAAGTGTGTCCTTTTTTTTTGACTATTCGCATTATCACCTCCGCAATAATACTTTTGCACTTTCTGTGCCAACCTAAGAAATGGCTTAATATCAAGCTTTCGTACTAAGAAGCGAATAGGCATTAAGTCATTTTTGACTCAGTGCTTTACTGTTTAACAACAATATCAAGGAGCAAGAGCCGAGTCATTTTTGCATTATATTAAGTCGCTTTCGCATCATACAGTAAGGGCCGCTCGACGAGCGGCCCTTACCGGCTTTCATTTTATTATATTTTTAAGTTTACGAACGACAGTCGATTGGCTCACTCCTAGTATTTTCGCAGTTTTGTAGGTGCTTTGGGTTTCACCGTAAATACGCTCCAGCAATTGTTTCTCGACTTCTTTCTGCGCCTCACCCAAGGACATGACACCATTCAAAACAACTCCGGGTTTATTTTTCTGCCTTTTTATCGTTGGCGGCAAATAGTCTGAAGTAATTTCATTGTCCGGCGTCATCACGAATATTCTCTCAATCATATTTTCAAGTTCACGTACATTCCCTGGCCAAGAATAGGATTGCAGCAAATCAAGGGCATCGCTGGAAATGGTCTTATGCATATCATATTTCTTATTCATCCTGGACAAAAACGTATGCGTAAGAGGCGGTATATCTTCTATCCGTTCTCTTAGCGGAGGAATGGCAATCGGCACTACATTCAATCTATAATATAGGTCTCCTCTGAATCTTTTTTGGGCAACATACTCTTCTAGAGGCACATTGGTTGCCGCAATTATCCTGATATTGACACTCCGCGGCTTTGTTCCGCCAATTCGATAAAACGTTTTATCCTGAAGAACCTGTAACATTTTTGCTTGTAAAGGGAGTGGCAATTCGCCGATTTCATCAAGAAAAAGCGTACCGTTATGCGCTAATTCAATTAATCCTGCCTTACCTTCCTTTTTAGCACTGGAAAAGGCGCCGCTTTCATACCCGAAAAGTTCCGACTCAAGCAAAGTATCGGGTATTGCCGCACTATTTATTTTAATAAAAGGCCCTTTTTCCCGCAGACTTTCGCTATGGATCAAGCGGGTGACCACCTCTTTGCCCACGCCGGATTCCCCCGTAATCAGCACCGTTGAATCTGCTCGGGCGACCTGCAGAGCAAGTTCAGCTACTTTACGCATTGCATTTGAATTTACAATAATGCTGTCTTTAACCTCGCTGAGATTTGACATTTTAAGAGACATCAGTTCCGAATAATATTTATTATTCAACATTTGGGCGTGTTCCAACTGGTTTTTCAAATGATTCAGCTCAGTTATATCCCGAGTACTTACGACCACCCGTCGAATATTTCCCGCTTCATCAAAAAGCGGGAAACCTGATACTAAAACAGTTTTTTTATTTGGCGTAACCTGTAAAACCGTTGCGCGTTTCTTTGTCTTAAGCGCCTCTAAAACCGACGATGCAGAAAGGATCCCCTCCGCGACCACATCGCTAATATTTCGACCAACAATCTGCTCTTCAGTTACAGTCGTTATCTCTGTAATGGCTCGGTTAATATAAAGACCCATCCCCTCGCCGTCAGTAATAAAGATACCATCCGAATAACCTTCCGTAATATCATCTAAAAGAGATTTAGCAGTTAACAGCCTATTGTGTGTACATTCGTCAATATTTATCATCGTATCACCCCCATAATTAAACAACAGAAACATAAAGACTGTATAGATAACATATTAAAAACTCAAATCTTGTGGAAAATCCAAATTAGTGCTTTAATTTTTTCGTCCTTTTCTTCCTAATTCCTGTCTGATCGTCTCGCAAAAGCCTGTCCAAGCGGCCCCGATAAATGTGTGAATATGACCACATCTTTGGCCGGGGTTGGAACCACAAAATGGCCGAAATACATTGCAGGACCCGCGTTTTACGCGGGTCCCGTTTTTTAGTGCTTTGGGGCGGTGGAACCATAAAGTGGCTATAATTATTTCATGTGACCAGCCACCACCGACAACACTCGCCCCGTATTCCCGCATCGACGCCAGGGCTTCGGCCAGCTCAGCCGCCGCCCTGGCCAGTTCCTGAGCGGTGGCGGCGATCTGCTGGGCCGTTCCGGTAATCGACTGGGACTCCAGACTGAGGCCGACCGACACGCCGCCGGCCAACACGCCGTTTTCCTGTAAAGGCAGGCTGATAGCCTTCACCGGGACACCGTAGACTTCGGCCGGGATGAGCTTCTGGTTCGGCTGCCCCGTCTGCAGGCATTCCTGCAGCGAACCGCCGGCGGGCCACCTTGCCGCCTGCCACCAGGCTCAGGGCAAAAGTCTTGGCGGCAACGAACGCCACCACCGTTCCCTCAGCGTCGCACAGCGTCACCGAGCAATCCAGCGGAATCCGTTTTTGAATCACGCCTGCCGATTCCACCAACGAATCGAGTATTGCCACAGCTGTTTCTCCTAACCGAAACAACGAGGAACGGTCGGCAAAGCCGCCGTTCCCCGCTACCGCTATTTACCCTTAAACACCGGCTTCCTTTTTTCCAGAAAGGCTTGTATGCCCTCCTTCTGATCGGCGGTGGTGAAACACATGCCAAAGGCCTCGGCCTCAAAAGCATACGCCTTTTCAGAGTCCATCTCGATCCCCTTGTTGATGGCCAGCTTGGCCTGACTGACAGCCAGCGGGGCCTTGGCCATAAACTTTTGGGCCAGCGACTTGGCCGCCCCCATGAGCTCGCCGCCGGGGACGACCGCATCCGCCAACCCGATGCGCAAGGCTTCGTCAGCGCCGATGATCTCGCCGCTGAAGATCAGCATCTTGGCCTGGCCTTTCCCCACCAGGCGGGTAAGTCGCTGGGTGCCGGCGAATCCCGGAATTATCCCCAGATTGACTTCCGGCTGGCCGAATTTGGCCTTATCGGACACCAGACGGACATCGCAGGCCATAGCCAGCTCGCAGCCGCCGCCCAGTGCAAAACCGTTGACGGCGGCAATGACCGGGCGGGGGAAGTTCTCGATGCGGGAGAACACCTCCTGCCCGAGCCGGGCCCACTCCTTCGCCGGTATTGCGCCCATATTGGCCATTTCGCTGATATCTGCCCCGGCCACAAAGGCCTTTTCGCCGCCGCCGGTTATGATAAGGGCTCCCAGGCCCTCATCGCCAGCCAGCTTACCGATGGCGTCGTCAAGCTCCCGCATTGTCGCCAGATTAAGGGCGTTCAGTTCTTTCGGACGGTTTATCGCGAGGATCGCCAGCTTACCGTCCCGTTCCAGCACGATATTCTGATACATACGGCGCCCCCCCTATTTAACCGAATAGTCGTAGAAACCGCGGCCGCTCTTGCGGCCGAGCCAGCCGGCATCGACGTACTTGCGCAGCAGCGGGCACGGCCGGTACTTGGGATCGCCGTAACCCTTGTACAGTACCTCCATGACATAAAGGACGGTATCGAGACCGATCAGATCGCACAGGGCCAGCGGCCCCATCGGGTGATTATAGCCCAGCTTGGCGCAGGCATCGATATCCTCGGCGGTGGCCACCCCCTCCATCAGGGCGTAAATGGCCTCATTTATCATCGGTACCATGATCCGGTTGGCGCAAAAGCCAGGGAAGTCCTCGACCCTGACCGGCGTCTTCCCAAGAGCCAGAGCCAGTTCGCGCGTCGCCTCATATGTAGCCTGGGAAGTCGCCAGGCCCATGATTATTTCCACCAGCTGCATGACCGGCACCGGGTTGAAAAAGTGCATGCCGATAACCCTGTCCGGGCGTTTGGTAACCGCCGCCAGCTGGGTAATCGGCAGCGACGAGGTGTTGCTGGCGAGGATGGCGCGGGCCGGTGCAGTCTGATCCAAAGTGGCGAAGATGTTTTTCTTGACTTCATAATTTTCGGTTGCCGCTTCCACGGCCAAATCGACGTCGGCAGCGGCGACGGTCAGATCCACCTGGCCCTTGATCCGCCCCAACATGGCCTGCTTGTCGCTCTCCGCCAGTTTCCCCTTTTCCACAAGCTTGGCCAGGTTCTTCGCGATGCCCTTGAGCCCGCGGTCGATAAACTCCTGTTTGATGTCCTGAATCACGACCTCCAGTCCGGCGGCAGCGGCTACCTGGGCAATGCCGCTGCCCATCTGGCCGGCGCCGACCACCAAAAGCTTCTTAATGGCCATCTCTTTCCCTCCTTGCATGATTCCTATTTTCCGGTGCTTGCGCCGCCGACGGCGGTTCAGCCCTCTTTTTGATGACCGTAAACACTATTGTCCCTTCCTATGCCTGACTACAGTTTTCGACCACGCTCGCGATGGCCGGCCCGCCGCCCACGCACAGCGAAGCCAGTCCGTAGCGCTCGCCGCGGCGGCCCAGCTCATAGATGAGCGAGACGATTATTCTGGCGGCGGTGCAGCCCACCGGGTGGCCGAGGCCGATACCCGAACCGTTGGTGTTGACCTTGTCGTAAGGTATCTTCAGCTCGCGGTTGACGGCCAAAAACTGGGCAGCGAAAGCTTCGTTGATCTCGAAGTAATCGATATCGGCCTGCTTCAGTCCGGCGTATGCCAGCGCCTTGGGCACGGCCTGCACCGGCCCAATGCCCATGACCGACGGCTCGACGCCGGCGCTGGCGGTGGCCAGCAACTTGGCCACGGGTTTGACGCCCAGCTCTTTGGCCTTGTCGGCGCTCATCAGCACCAGGGCGGCGGCGCCGTCGTTGACGCCGGAAGCGTTGCCGGCGGTGACGGTGCCGTCTTTTTTGAAAGCCGGCTTCATGGCCGCCAGCTTTTCCAGCGTCACGTCGACCCTGGGGTGTTCGTCAGTATCGACGATTACCGCCCCTTTGCGGGTCTGGATGGTCACGGGAACGATCTCTTCCTTGAAAGTGCCTTCCTTTATAGCCTTGACGGCGCGCTGATGACTCATGAAGGCCAGCTCGTCCTGCTCCTGGCGGGTGACACTATAGCGCTCGGCCAGGTTCTCGGCAGTCAACCCCATGTGGTAGCCCATCAGGGCGCAGACCAGCCCGTCGTAAAGCATCGAATCGTATATCTCGCCATGGCCCATGCGATAGCCCTCGCGGGCCCCTTTCAGCAGATAGGGGGCCTGACTCATACTCTCGACCCCGACGGCAACCGCGATGTCGGCTTTGCCGAGCAGGATGGACTGGCTGGCAAGCTCGAAAGCCTTCATGCCAGAGCCGCACTGCTGATCGACGGTGTAAGCGTAGCCGCTTTCAGGCATGCCGCACTTGAGCTGAATCTGACGGCCGGGATTGCCTTTGACGCCGGCCTTGTAAATCATACCGCAGGCCACCTCGCCGACCTGATCGGGCTTCACGCCGGCCTGGGCTAGAGCGGCGTTGACGGCCACCACTCCCAGATCAACGGCGGAAACATCCTTGAGCGCCCCGAGGAAATCGCCGATAGGGGTCCGTTTCGCACCGACGACAACTACTTCACGCATGCTAAACCTCTCCTTACGCTAAATTACTTTCTTCTCTTTAAGAGCGGCGATCTGGCCGTCGGTCATGCCGAGCAGCGTTTTTAAAACCTCGGCGGTATTCCCGCCTAGCAGCGGCGGCGCTTCGCTGTTGACGACCGTGGTCTCCGAAAACCGCATCGGCGTGGCTGGCAATTTGACCGACCCGAACAGCGGATCATTGACCTCGACGAGCATATCCCGCATCAGGAACTGGGGATCATCCACCAGCTTATCGATACTGAGCACCGGCGCCGACGGCACCTCGTACTGTTCCAATATGGCCAGCGGTTCTTCCACCGCGGCGAACGACTGCAGCCACTCCTCGACGGCAGCGACGACAGCGTCGCGATTCTGGCCGCGCAGCCCCGCATCGCCGAAACGGGGATCGTCGATCATCTCCGGCCGCTTCATGGCCGTGCACAGGCGGGACCAAATCGCCGGATTCAGGGCCCCGAGAACGACATAGTTGCCGCGACCGGCATCGAATACCCCGTACGGTCCCATGGTAGCGTGATGGCGACCGCTGCGCATGGGCTTGTCAGTGCCGCCGCTCATGGTGAAACGGGGAATGGCGGTTTCGATGATGGCCGACAGGCAGTCGCGCAACGATATATCGATATACTGGCCTTTACCGGTCTTTTCCCGGTAGTAGAGGGCCGCGCCGATAGCCCCGAGGGCGTGGGCGCTGGCGTTGACATCGCCGATCGAAGTGCCCGAGCGGGTAGGTGGCCGGTCGCTGTCGCCGCTCATCCACATCAGCCCGCTCATCGCCTGGGCCACGATGTCGTAGCCCACCCGTTGTGAATACGGCCCCTCCTGGCCGAAGGTCGATATCGAGCACATAATAATGTTGGGTTTTACCTTTTTGAACGCTTCATAACTGAAGCCAAGCGATGCCATAACTCCCGGTTTGAAGTTTTCGGTGATTATATCCGACTGCCGGGCCAGTTCGAAAATTATTTCCTTAGCTTCCGGCGCTTTGAGGTTGAGAGTTATCGATTTCTTGCCGCGGTTAAGCATCATATAGTAGCCGCTCTGCCCCTTGGCGAACGGCGGCATTCCCCGCTCATCGGCTCCCTTGCCGGGCTGTTCGACTTTTATCACCTCGGCTCCCAAGTCGCGGAGCATTTGCGTAAGATAGGGGCCGGCCAGCACACGGGTAAAATCGAGCACGCGGATGCCGGCGAGATTTTGTTCGACCATCATTTTCACTCCCATATCGGCTGATTTTAGTAAGCGGTGTGGGCTTGCCCACACCGCTTCGCCTCCGTCCTATCCGACGGTACCGTATCGCCTGAGGGTAGCCAGAATCGCCGCCGGCAGCTCCGCCGCCGCCACCGGCCACCGGTCGACGGCCTCGCTGGTGGCAATGACCACCGGTCCGGCGAACGGCGGGCGGGTGGCGCAATCGCAGCCGCAGCTGCTGAGCACCAGGAGGACGTCATAACCCGCATCCTCCCAGCGGACAAACGTTACCCCCGCAGCCTGCGCGGCCATATCCCCCACCAGCGCCGGCATATCTATGTACGGGTTACAGTTGCCGCAGAACTTTACGCCGACCCTCACGCCGCCTCCTACTACTTGCCTTTACCGGCCGCCGCCTCATGCATCGCCTTGGCGGCCTCGGCCGGCACGCCGGCTATATCCATAGCGCAGCGTTTCTTATGCTCAAGATTGGACAGCTTGGAATAAAATACTTTCTGGGCCTGTGGCGAGCCGGCGCCGTGCATACTTTCCACCAGAGCGGTACCGCCGGTCATGTTCTCGATCAGGCGGCCGATGCGCAGCCGGTATTCGGCCGGCACCGAAGCCACGCCCTTCATGTATTTCTCGACATACTTGCCGATTTCCGGACTCTTCAGGTCGGACTCGGACGGCATGGTGGCGGTGATGCCGCCGCCGATGTCCTGGGCCAGGCGGTCGATATCGTAGATGAGGCGGGTGACATTGTGCTTGCCGACATTGGCCAGCAGCGGATCGACGTAGTAGGAGCCGGCGGCGGTCGGCTTACCCTCGGCCGAGCAGGCGATCGAGCAGGCGTACAGCGTCTCGGTCAGATGGATCATCTCGTTGATCTTTTCCTTGACATGGGCGGCCTTGCCGTAGCCGCTCATATCGGCCATGACGGCGGCAGCGCCGATGACCACGTCGGACACTCCGCCCTTGCAGCCGCCGTAGTTCTGGCGGTGATAACAGGCGAACCGTTCGACAATCAGGCCGCTGTACTCATACTCGCCGCACATGAATACCCTTTCCCACGGCACGAACACATCTTCGAGAACGGTCAGGCACTCGCCGCCGACAATGCCGTAGCGGGCGTTGCCCTGGTCGATATCGCCCTCGCACTTGCGGTCGTCGTTAGTCTGGCGGCCGAAAATGTGGAGGATCCCCGGAGCGTCGACCGGTATGGCGCAGGAAACGGCGTACTCCTTATCCTCCTCGCCCATAGCCATCGTCGGCATAATAATCATCTCGTGGGAGTTTACCATGCCAGTCATGTGGGCCTTGGCGCCGCGGATGACGATGCCTTTGTCGTCTTTCCTGACGACATGGACAAAAAGGTCGGGGTCGGCCTGTTGGCTGGGGCGCAGACTGCGATCGCCCTTGGGGTCGGTCATGGCTCCGGCCACCATCAGGTCGTTCTCCTGCCAGTATTCCAGGAACTTCTTGAGCCGCTGGTGATAATCCGTTCCCAGTTTTTTGTCCATCTCGAAGGTCACCGTATAAAGGGCATTGACGGCGTCAAAACCCACACAACGCTGATAGCAGGTGCCGGTCTTCTGGGAGATCATCCGCAGCATCTTGACCTTCTTCACCAGGTCGTCGACACTCTGGTGGATATGGGTGAAACGGTTGATCTTCTTGCCGGTAAGACTGGACTTGACGGTCATCAGGTCCTCATAGGCCGGGTCGTTAGCCAGATCATAAGTCATGGCCGCCGAATTGACATGGCCGCGGATGAACGGATGGTCGATCACCTCGTCGCTTTTGAGGAGCTGTCCCTTAAGATACACCTTGATATTGCGCTTGCGTAGGCTGTCTTTGTACTCTTTCCCTGTTTTCATGTTTCTTCCCCCTTGTAGTGTTAACGGGCGACCCAACCGCCATCGACCATCAGCGTATGGCCGGTTATATAGCTGGCCCAGTCCGACGCCAGGAAAACCACCGGGCCTGCAAGATCCTCGATACTGCCCAGGCGGCCCATCGGCGTCGCCGACAAGATAGCGTTCAACCGCTCCTTGTCGGTCAGCCAGCCCTCGGTCATCGGCGTGCGAATATAGGCAGGGGCGATGGCGTTGACATTGATGTTATACGGGGCCCATTCGAGGGCCAACACCTTGGTGAGCTGCACGATGCCGCCCTTGCTGGCGGCGTAGGGCGCCAGCATCGGCAGGCCGATAAGCCCGAGAATGGAAGCGATGTTAATGATCTTGCCGCTTTTCTGCTTGATCATCTCCTTGCCGACCCGCTGGGCCACCAGGAAAATACCCTTGAGATTGGTATTCAGCACCTTATCCCACTCGTCGGCGGCCAGCTCGACCACCGGCTTGCGGATATTCATGCCGGCGTTGTTGAGCAGGATATCCACCTTGCCGAAAGTCGCCACCGCCTTTGTGACCATGGCGTCGACAGCCTCCGGCGACGTAACGTCGCAGGAAACGGCGACAGCCTTGCGGCCCATGGCCTGGATCTCCTTGGCCGCCTCTTCCCCTTCGGCCAGGTTGCGGCTGACGATGACGATATCGGCGCCCGCGTGGGCCAGGGCGCAGGCCATACCGAAGCCGATGCCCTTGCTGCCGCCGGTGACTATCGCCGCCTTGCCACTCAGATCGCTACTGGGAAAATTCATATATATCCACCTCCTGAAAATTGATCGCGAAGCTTTACTAACCTGATACTTTCGGTCCCTCGGCAGTGTTGTCCTTGGCGTCGACCAAGTCCTCGATATTCAGCGGGTCTTCCTTGAGCAGGAACGTCACCAGTGCCCCCATGGCGGCGCAAGCGGCGAACATATAGAAAACCTTGTCATAGAAAATGCCCTGGGCCGTCTTTTCCACCAGGTAACCGGCCGCCAGCGGCGACAGGAACGCGCCCAGCTGGCCGATGCCGTTGGTCAGGCCGACCGCCGAACCGACCACTTCTTTCGGATAGCGCAGCTGGGGATAAGCATAGATAACGCCCCAGATCATATTCACGAAAAAGCCGTTCAGGATCAGCATGGCGATAAGGGTGCCGGTGCTGCCCTTCGGCACCTGGCCCAGATACATCAGGACCGGGATGGATACGAGGAAGGAGATAAGCGCCACCTGCTTGGTCCGGTGGAAAACCTTATCCATCAGCCAGCCGCCGCACATCGTCGACACAATGGCCACCGCATACGGCAGGGCGGCGAGGGCCCCCATCTTGGCAAGGCTGAAACCGTGCTGCTCAAACAGGAACGAGGAAATCCACGAGGTGCTGCCCCAATAGATAGCCAGCAGGAAGAAGAGCTGGGCCGCATACATCCACAGCGAAGCGTCTTTTAAGATAACGCCGACGCCGAGTTTTTTCACGGCGGCCTCATTGGTCACCAGGCCGGCTTTGATATAGTCGTACTCTTCCTGGGACAGCCGGCCGCGCTTGAGCATATCTTCCGGCTTATCGGCCACATAATACCACAGCAGGGCGATGCCCAAAATCCCCGGCAAGGCCAGGATGTAGAAAATCGTCCGCCAGTCGCCGCCCATCGCCGCTGCCAGCGAGGTTATCACTATCGGGATGACTGCAGGCGCGACCGCCCAGGTCGTCGAGAAAAAAGCGGTAGCCCGACCTTTCTCGCTCTTCGGGAACCAATCGCCGATCGTCTTGTTGGCCGGCGCGAAATGATGGCCTTCACCGAGACCAAGGCCGAGCCTTAAAAGCACGAACTGGGTGTAGCTGCGTACCATGCCGGTCAGGAAGGTGACCACGGTAAACACGACGATGGCAATCCCCATGACCCTTTTCGGACCGAACTTGTCGGCAAGGTAGCCGGCGCTGACCTGGGCGCAGGCATAGGCGAAGAAAAAGATCGAAGCCGCAAAACCGATCTCCTGATGGCTCAACTCGAGATCCTTCCTGATGAGCGGCAAAAAGGTGAGCACGCTGATGCGGTCAAAGTAGTTAATGATGTACAATAACCAAAGCATGATAACAATGACCCAACGGTACCCCCAGACCTTCTTAGCCCCGCTTTGGATAACGCTCATAAGCTAACTCCTCTCTCATAATTAAAATCTCATCGCGCCGTTTCAGGCAAACATTACCATTCGCAATTATCATGCCAGTCTGGCAATTCAGTATTTTCGCGCACTTTCCGGTTACAAAAAAAGCGCGATGGTGAAAAAAATCACCTTCGCGTTGGCACAAAGCTCAGTAAAAGCGCACAGCGGTACGGTGAAATTAATCACCATTGGTGATTAATTTCACCGTACCGCTGTGTTTGGGGGCTTATCTTCCCTCATCTCCTCCAAAGTTTCCGTTTCGCGGCAACAAATCGATGCCGTATTTTGCGGCCTTCTTCACAATCGTCGAATGGTCGAGCCCCAGCTTCTCCGCGGTTTGCCGGGCGCTTTTATATTTTTCTACCGCCCGCCTGAGAAATTCCTTTTCAAACTCATCACGGGCTTCCTTGTAGCGCTGTTCCCGTCCGGCATTAGCGCCGCCAAAATCAGGCAGCGCCTTTTTCATCTCGTCCGGCAAATATTCGGCAGTGATCTCATCGCGGTCACAGATAAGCACCAGGCGTTCGATGAGATTTTCCAGTTCCCGCACATTACCTGACCAGGAGTAGCTGACGAAGGCCCGGTATAAATCGCCGGCCAGCCTCTTGGCAACGCCGTATTTAGCGTTATACTTATTCAGCAGGTAATTGGTCAGCGGAATTATATCTTCCGACCGCTCCCGCAGCGGCGGTATGCCGATCTTCAGCACATTCAGACGATAAAACAGATCGGAACGAAACTGCTTCTGCTCGACCATCGCCCTGAGGTCGCGGTTTGTGGCTGCGATCAATCGCACATCGACTTGCACGACTTTTTTGCCCCCCACCCGGTAAAACTCCTTCTGCTGAACAAACCGCAGAAGCTTTACCTGCAGCTGCAGCGACAACTCGCCAATCTCGTCAAGCATCAACGTACCGCCGTTGGCCATCTCAAACAGGCCGGTCCGCCCCTCCTTCTTGGCCCCGGTGAAAGCGCCGCCCTCATAGCCGAAGAGCTCAGATTCCAGCAGCGTCTCCGGAATGGCGCCGCAGTTGATCTTCAGGAACGGCCGGCCTTTGCGCAGGCTATTCTTATAAACGAGATCAGCGATTACTTCCTTGCCGACGCCCGACTCGCCGGTAATCAGCAGCGGAGCGTCCACCTTGGCGAATTTAATGGCGCTCGACCGCACCAGTTCCATCTGCCGGCTGCGAAAAACCAGCTTTTCGTTGAACATCTGCTCCTCGGTCAGCGTCTCGACAATTTTGCTATACTGGGTCAGCTTTTTCTGCGACTCGGCCAGCTCTTCCTTCAGCTTGTTTATCTCGGTCATATCGCGCACATTGGTCACGACGCGGATAATCTTCCCGTTCTTGTCGAAGACCGGGCTGCCGGTGATGACACTCTGCCGGCCTGTGCGGAAAGTCTGGCTGAAAGTATGCGGCTGGCTGTTCGCCAGCACGTGCAGCGTGGCCGAATCGGAAACCAAGCCTTTTGCGATGATTGAATGTGCCGTCTCGCCAAGGATCTCCTCCTTGGGTATGCCGGTTATCCGTTCATAGTTGGAGTTGATGCGGATAAAAACACCGTTTTCATCGGCGACCACAAGGCCGTCATGGGAAAACTCAAAAATAGCCTCAAGCTCCTTGTTGATTTCCTCCAACTTATTGATCACCGAATCCCTGAGCTCGGCGTTGCACATTATCCCGATATAGCCGTGGAAGAACTCGCTATCAACATGGCAGAACTCCAGAATGCCGCCGCCAATCTTCAGCACCGAAAAATCGCCAGGATTTGTCGGTCGCTTCCCCGCCAGGCCTTTGATCTTAGTGCCGACCTTAAGCTCGGATGACAAGCGGGAATCGGCATATAATATAGTCCCTTCATCCGAACAGAACAAAAACATCAGCGCGCTCTTATCTGAAGTTACCACTTTTGTTCTCCTTACCCAAAATTCTAAGATTAAAGCAGGTGGTCTCAAACTGCACTATTTGTTTTTTCGAAAATCGCGTGTTCTTTTCTTTGCTCATCTTAGTTAATTATTAAGCGAAGCCCGTCAATTGCCCTTTTATTCCATATTCTGAAAAGCAATACCTGCCAGACACTTTGACCTTAACCCTAAAAAGATAGCCCACTCCAAATGAGAAAAATGCTAATATGAAGAAGGGGTGGATGAACGTGAAGAAGGCAAAATTTACGGATGAGCAGATCGCTTTTGTACTCAAGCAGGTGGAACTGGGGACACCCGTTGACGAGGTCTGCCGGAAAGTTGGCGTATCGGAGCAGACCTTTTACCGCTGGAAAAGTAAATTTGGCGGCATGCTCCCCAGCGATATCAAGCGGCTGAAACAGCTTGAAGAGGAAAACCGGAAGCTCAAGCAGTTGGTTGCTGACCTGAGTCTGGATAAAATCATGCTGCAAGATGTATTATCAAAAAAGTTCTAAAGCCTGCTGCCCAAAAAGACGCGGTTAAGTATCTCGGGCGGACTTATGCCGTAAGCGAGCGCCGATCCTGCAGAGTGCTGAAGTTAAACCGTTCCCTCTACAGGCGAAAACCGAAAAAGGATGAGCAGGCCTTTTTACGCATGAGGATCAAGGAAATTGCCGCTACCCGTCTTCGGTACGGTTATAGGCGGATTCATTTGCTACTACGCCGGGAGGGCTGGCAAATCAACCATAAGCGGGTTTACCGGCTCTATAGAACAGAAGGACTTAACCTGAGAAGTAGAAGCAAGCGCAAAAAGGTTAGTGCCCCCAGGGTTCCCGAAAAAACCATGGCCGCCGCCGTAAATGAATGCTGGGCTATGGACTTCGTGTCTGATCAGCTCTACAACGGTAAACGCATCCGGGCTTTAACGCTTATCGATACATATAGCCGGGAGTGTATTGCCATACACGCGGACAAGGCAATCAAAGGCGATAGCGTAGTCGAGGTATTGGAGGGGGTTAGGGAAAGCCGGAGCCTGCCCAAGAAAATCAAGGTGGATAATGGGCCGGAGTTCATCTCCAGGGCCTTGGATATCTGGGCCTACTTCAACAAGGTTAAACTAGACTACTCGCGCCCTGGGAAGCCGACGGACAATCCCCATATCGAATCATTTAATGGCAGCCTGCGGGACGAGTGCCTGAATATCCACTGGTTTATGTCCCTGGAGGATGCGAAACAGAAGATCGAAAAGTGGCGAAAAGATTATAACGAGTTCAGACCGCATAGCGGACTAACATACAAAACGCCGGCTGAATTCGCAGCCGGCGCAAGGTCTGAAGCCATTTAAAGGGGTCAATTTTTCTCATTGAAAGTGGACCTACTTTGGGGGGACAGCTCAATCACCACTTCTTCACCACAAGACAATTTTTATAGTTAAAATGAAAAAAGGCTTGCAGCCGCAATTCAGTTGGCTGTTACTTTACTCATAATATTGCCAGGCTTGGAATCATAATTTTGCCGGAAAAATTCCTTCAAACCGGCATTTCCTTTTTCAGCCACCAGAGCAAAAAGAACCATAATATTGCCGAAAGTAGAAATCAGAAGCATAAGCTTGCCGAAAAAAGTAACCAAAATCAGGCTCTCGTCTGCATACTTATACAAGCCAGCCTCGTCATCCGCTTTATAGCGGAAAACGAGGCTGGCAATGTCTTTGTGATAATTTTAAATGGGATTTGCATGGTGGAGGCGATCCATGGCCCGACAATCCCACCGAGATCGGTCTACTCACGAGCCTTTTCTGCTGGAGAACAAGCATCGCTGTGCCCCGTATAACTCCTGGTTGTCCATGGTAGTCACCACTTCCCGCCCCTGTACATCTCAGTCGAACCCGTGGCGCTAGCCGCTGATCCCCATCACACTCAAGACCAGCTTGGTCATGAGCATAACCACCACCGCGTCCACGATAGGCACGCACAATAGCAGTGGGTGCCAGCGCTTGTTCGCATTCGATACAATAACGATCCGCACGAAATGGCCGATCAGCGTGCCCATGGTGACACAGGCCGGGAAGAGTATGGTGGCCTGGGCAGCGGTAATGACGCCTTTGGAGTACAGTGTGGCCGCGGTGGCGCAGCCGGCAGCCTTGGCGAAAAACGCGGCGACCAAGGCCACGATGGCTTCCCCGGGTAGGCCGAATATGCCCATGACCGGACCAAGCGCCTTGCCGACGATGGTCATGAGGCCGGTGATATCGAGAAACTGAATCAGTACATAGGCCAGCACCATGGCCGGGGCGATCATTTCCGCGCCGATGTAAAAGCCTTTTTTGGCGCCGGCGACAAATTCCTCAACAATACTGGGTCTTACTTTCTGTAAATCCAGCCCGGCGGTTTGCTCAGCCATTGACGCCACACCCCTCCGGCTTATTTTTCGAAAAATGCCACTTTAGGTACAGACGGACGATATTCGCCCCCATTACCTTGACGATGAAGATCAGGGCAATAACCACGCCCACCGGTAAGACCGTGATCGGCAGCAGGGCGGCGCCGGTTCCGAATGTATTGGTGATAGGCGCGGAGCCTGCGTACTGATAGGCGACAAAAATCGTCCGCTCTTCGTCGGTCATCATCTTATCCTCGACCAGCCCCTTGGTCATTACCGCCCCCACGTCAGAGCTGGTGAAGCTGCTGACAAAGGCCAGGCCGCTGGCGCCGGGGATGCCCATAAACGGCCTCAGTATCGGCCGAAACAGTATCTCGGCCGCCCG
Source organism: Sporomusaceae bacterium (assembly GCA_031460455.1). Classification (NCBI taxonomy): domain Bacteria; kingdom Bacillati; phylum Bacillota; class Negativicutes; order Selenomonadales; family Sporomusaceae; species Sporomusaceae bacterium. The sequence continues at coordinate 30,275 of JAVKTQ010000012.1, read as the reverse complement.
TAGCGCCCCCAGCGACTCAGCGACCTGGATGCAGCCCAGGGCAAACATCAGCGTCGGGAAAAGCGTCAAGGCGAACATAAAACCGTCCCGCGCTCCCATGCCGCCTTTTCCGGTGAAAATGACCCCTTTAGCCACTTGACCGAACTCGCCGGTCAGCACCTGAAAATCCAGGGCCCGCAATGGTCCGTCGGCTTTAGCGAAGACGCCCGAGAAAGCGATAATCAGTATCGCCAGCGACAGCCAGCCTTTCCAGGTAACCTTGTACTCTTCCTTCTTTTGGCCTTCCATGGTTTCCCTCCTAACGATTTGTTTTCACCTACGCCCCTGGCAGCTGTCCCCTAAATGACGTCGAGTTTCAGCACGCAGGCGGCCAGCAGTTTGGCCCGCTCAAACAGTGTATCGACAAGGGCGAATTCTTCCGGGCTGTGATTGCGGCCGCCCTTCACCCCCATGGCGCATACGGTGGGTACGCCGGCCAGCACGGTATAGGCGGAATCGGAACCGCCGCCCACATATTTGGCATAAGGCTTGCCAAAACCGTTTTCTTCGCTGACCTTTTCCACCAACTCATACAGTTTTTTGACCCCATCAGTGGTTTTCATCGGTTTCAGGCCATCGAGCATAGCAACGCTCGTCGAGGTACCCTCAATATAGGTTTTGGCGGCGATCACCTCGATCTGGGCGATAACGCCGGGCAGATCGTCCGGGTCTTTGTAGCGCACGTCGATGTAGATTTTCGCATAGTCGGGCACGGCGGTGGAAGTCTTGCCGCCCTGGATAACACCGACGTTGTAGTATATGCCCTTGTCCCTATCGGTCAGCCCCTGAACGGCGATCGCCTTGTGGGCAAGTTCAATGATGGCGTTCCGGCCGTTTTCCGGGTCGTTGCCGGCATGCGCGGCTACCCCCCTGACCTCCATCATGATGCGGGCTACGCCTTTACGGCCGACGACAATTCCATTGTCGACAAAGCCGGTTTCACAGTTAAAGGCCGCGGCATGGCCGGCGGCTTCGGCGATCAGCGCGTCCGGGGCGGTGGAGTTGGCGTGGAGAACTTCTTCGTCGCCTGCCAGCAGGACTTTGATCGGCCGCGCGTCATAACCGGCCGCCTTCAGCGCCTTTATGGCGTAGAGGAAAGCGACGATGCCGCCTTTCATATCGAGGACTCCGGGGCCGTAAGCCTTGCCGTCCTTTATGGTGAACGGCCGTTCGGCGATGGCGCCGGCCGCGATGGCGGTATCCATGTGTCCGAGGAAAATCACCCCCGGCTGGGCGCTCTTTACCCCGAACTCACCGATCAGCATGTTGCCGGCGTTTTTGAACTCGACCGCGCGGCAGGTTGCGCCGGCCGCCTCCAGCACCTGCCGGAAGCGGGCGCCGACAGCGTCGATCCCCGGCTTTTCGTGCGGCCCGCTCTCCATTGTGACCACCTCTTGCCACAGGGCCATCATCTCTTCCCGGTGATCGTCCACGAACTGAAATGCCACCTGTTTCCTCTGGTCCATTTTTCAGCCTCCTTAATATATGCGGTCGGTTTCCCGCCATGGATCAGTGTCAAGCTTCAGGAAAAGTCGACGATGTGCAGTCCATAGTCGGCTATCGTTTTTTTCGCGGCATCGATCGCCGCGGCGTCGGGAGCGGTAAAAACTTGCGCCGCTACGCCCACCGCCGTCCATTTGGCCTGGCCGTAGTCATGGTATGGCAAAAGCTCCACCCCGTTTATCAGTGCCTGCCGAATGAGGAATTCGCACATTTTCCGGATATTGCGTTCGTCGGCGTTAACCCCGGCGATCAGCGGAACGCGAACGATCGTTCGCGGCTTCAGCCGGGCTATCCGCGCTATATTTTCGAGTATCCGGCGGTTGCTGACCCCGGTCAGCCGCTGGTGAACAGCATCGTCCATATGTTTGATGTCGATGAAAACGCAGTCCAGCTGTTCGATTATGTCTTTTACCTGTTCCCAATCGAAGTAGCCGGAGGTTTCAACGGCGGTATCGATACCCAGGCGGCCACAGGCGGCCACTAGCTGCCGCAGGAATTCGGGCTGGGCGAATGGCTCGCCGCCGGAAAACGTCACCCCGCCGCCCGACTCGCGGTAGAAAACAGAATCCCGGCTAATAACCTTTAGAACATCGGCGACCGTGACGGTGGAGCCGATCAGCTTCCGGGCCCCGCTGGCACAGACCGCGCAGCACGCCCCGCAGCCGCGGCAGCTGTCCCGCGAAAAGGCACTGGCAATGTCGTCCGGCGGCCGGGCCACCCCGGTGTCGCAAACCGTGGCGCAGCGCCCGCAACCTGTGCAGCGCTCACGGAAAAACAGCACCTCCGGCTTACCGGTCCACGACTCCGGATTGGCGCACCACTGGCAGCGCAGCGGACAGCCTTTCAGAAAAACGGTGCTTCTTATCCCGTCGCCGTCTTGGATCGACCACCGCTGGACCTGAAAAATCGTTCCCGAAACATTATCCATCATTTACCCCCGGGACTTACAGCGTTTCGTACGTGGTCCTGGCGATAATGGCGTCCTGCGCTTCCCGGGACAGGTTGACGAACTGGGTGCTGTAGCCGGCGACCCTGACCAGAAGGTCGCGGTATTCGTCCGGATTGGCCTGGGCTTTGCGGAGGATGTCGGCCGAAATGACGTTGAACTGGACATGGAACGCCCCGAGAGCAAAGTACGCCCTGATGAGTGACCCCAAATTTCTAAGGTTCCGCTCCGATTTAAGGAGTTCCGGCGCAAACTTGATATTGAGCAGCGTGCCGCCGGAATGGACGTCATGGTTGATTTTCGCGACCGACCGCATGGCGGCGGTGGGACTCGTCAGGTCGGTGCCGGCATGAGGCGAAATCCCTTCGGTAAGCGGGCTCCCGGACTTTCTGCCGTCAGGGGTCGCGCCGATAACGCTGCCGGCGGGTATATAGTTGGAAATACCCATGAAGGCCGAGTTGAACGGCGAGCCGAAGTAGTCCTTGTATCGCTTGATTTCGCTATAGTAGAACTCGCTGATTTCCACCGCTATCGAATCGACGTAGTCGATATCGTTGCCGTATTTCGGGCAGGCCAGCGCCGCCAGCCGCAGCTCTTCGTACCCTTGCCAGTCGGCCGCCAGCGCTTCGCATATTTCCGCCAGCGTATACTTTTGTTCCTCAAACACAAGTTTTTTGATCATCGCCAGCGAGTTTGCCGAGTCGGCCACGCCGATGCCGGTAAGAACGGGGCCGACGTTATACTTGGCGCCGCCGCGGCTGAGGTCCTTGCCCTTGTCCATGCAGCCGTCCACCAACAGGGACAGGTAGGGCCGCGGCACCATCTCGGCGTGGATTTGCTGGGCGGTGACCGAACCAATGACCGAGTGTTTTATCAGGTAGGCGAGCTGCTTGAAATACGCCGCCTTTACTTCCTCGAAGCTGGCAAATTCGCCGGCTGGTTTTTCCGGCAGCCCCATTTCCTTGCCAGTGATACGGCTCTTGCCGCAGTTCAGGGCGTATTCGATGGCGGCCGCCAGATTGACGCTCACCGCCGAGGTCCACTCGCCCACTTTGCGGAAATGCGGCACGACGCAGCCGCAATTGTTCCAGTCCCGCGCATCCTCGGGCGACAGGCCGGCGGCCAGCAGCATCGCCGAACCGACCCGGTCGTTATGGACGGCCGGGAAGCCGGTACCGGCGCTGATCAGTTTGCAGACCGCCAGCAAAAATTCCTCCGGGCTGTCGGGATGAATCCGGACACTGAGACCCGGCTGATGGGTCTTCACATTTTCCGTAGCCTTAAGGCACATGTAAGACAGTTCGTTGGTCGCGTCGCGCCCGTCGCGCGTGCGGCCGCCAACGGTAAGGTTCTGGAAGGAGTTGTAGCCGGCAAAGAATTTGGCCGTATTGCTGGAAATGGCCCAAACCCATTCCGACAGCTTGATCCACATGGCCTCGATCAGCTCCTGGGCTGCATCCGGCGTAAGCGTGCCGGCACTTATATCTTGGGCGTAGTAAGGATACATGTACTGGTCGAAGCGGCCGATGTTGAGGGCCAGCGAGTTCTCCGACAGGATCGAGCCGAGCTGGGTGAACCAGACGGTTTGGATGGCCTCGCGGAAGGTTGCCGGCGGCTGCGCGGGCACGCGTCGGCAGACGGCGGCTATTTCCCGCAGCTCGGCGGCGCGGGCGGCGCCGGTCTCGGCGGCGGCCAACTCCAGGGCTTTGTCGGCGTAGCGACCGGCCAGGGTGATGATGCCTTCGCTCACCAGCACGGCCGAACGGTAAAAGGCAATTTTTTCGAGAGCCTCCGGGGTGGTCGGCTCAAGCTCTTTCAGGTGTGCCTGCGCCTCATCCCGCAGACCGCCAAAGCCTTTTTTGAAAATTACGTCCTGATAGTCGGCGGTAACCTCGCCGACGGCGCTGCGCCACTTGGAGTCGTTGTCGATGATCCCGGTATCGATGAGAATTTTGGCCGTTTCCGGGTTGATCCGCGTCAAAAAGGTTTCTTCCAGCGACTTGCCTTGCCAGTAGGGGAAAATCTCGCTCCGCAGCCGCGCTTTGGCCGCGTCGTCGATACGATACGGGTCCTGAGTCCGGCTCTCGAAGGAATCGAGTTCGTCGTCGACCCACTTCCAGGAATACTCGGGGCAGACGATACCGGATTTCCGGAACTCGCCGATCGCGCCGACGATAAGCTCGTTGGCGAAAATGGTTGTCGGGATGGTCTCGCACACCGCCTTGAAGGCGGCAGCCCGTCGGATGATAACAGCCTCGCCCTCGGTTTTTTTATGGGACGCAGTGAAGGCTTCGGCCCGTTTGATGCTAATGGAAGGCTTACCTTCGAGGTACGCCTTTTTGAACTCTTCGACTCTTTTAGTCGACATAATACTAATAACCCTCTTTCGCTGGCGATATTTTCGATTTTCGAATGTATACCGGATAATTACCCCTGTGGCGGCGGGCCTACCGGCTCAGGTAACCGCTCAACAGGGCGCTCGCCTCCGCCATATGTCGGCGCAGCAGTTCCTGGGCCGCCTTGACGTCCCTCCTTGAACAGGCATCAAGCAGCCGGCGGTGCTCCTCCTGCGATTTCGCCCGGTAGTTCAGGATCGACAGATAAAGACGCATATAGCGTTCGACGTTGTTGTGCATGTTCTGGATAAGCGATAAAAGCTTTGGCCGGTTCGAGGCCCGGTAAAGGGTTTCGTGAAACTGCCAGTTGAGTTCGCCCAGGCGCAGGCCGCCATCCTCGGTGTCGGCCTGCCTTAGCAGCCCTTCGGCCTCAGCGAGGTCGTCGGCGGTCAGGTTGGGAATCGACAGCTCCAGCGCCCCCAGCTCCAGATACAGCCTGATATCGAAGATTTCCCTGGCTTCTGCCGCCGATAACTCGCTGACGATCGCCCCTCGGTTAGGAAAGAAGACCACCAGCCCTTCGGCCTCAAGGCTCTTCAGCGCTTCCCGCAGGACGCTCAGGCTCACGCCGTACTTCGTGGCGAGCTCTTCCTGCTTTAGTTGGAGCCCGCCGCCCAGGGCCCCGGATACAATTTCCTCCCGCAGGATGTTGGCAATCATACCCGGCAGCGTACGATAGGGTATTTTTTTATGAATCTGCTGATTGAAGTTTTTCATAACTTAATTATACATTCATCGGCTTCATTGCAGCCAGCAAATTTTCGATTGTATACAACACACGCAATAACTCTTTGCTTTGCAACAATTACCGGCATTTTAAAGCCCGCTCACCAGCTTTTCAGATTCAGCACACAGGCGACCAGCAGCTTGGCCCGTTCGAACAGCGTATCGACCACCGCGTATTCATCGGTACTGTGGTTTCGCCCGCCCTTAACGCCCATGGCGCAGACGGTAGGTACACCGGCCGCCACCGTATAGGCCGAATCCGAGCCGCCACCCACTGTCTTCTCGTACGGCAGTCCGAAACTGTTCTCGGCATAGGTCTCCTTGACAAGCGCAAAAAGGCGCTTGACGCCGTCGGTGGTCTTCATGGTCTGGAAGCAGGCGCCCTTCCTAAGAGTCGTCGTCGTTCCCGGCACGTAAGTTTGCGCGGCGATAGCTTCCAGCAGGCTGGTAAACTTGGCGACGGCGCTTTCGTCGACAAAGCGGACGTCGATTTTGATCCTGGCGTAGTCGGGGGTGGCGTTGACCACGGTGCCGCCTTCGATGACCCCAACATTGAACGTGGTGCCTTCCTGCCAGTCGGTGAGCTTTTCTATCGCCAGTAGCTTATGGGCAATCTCGACAATAGCGCTGCGGCCGTTCTCCGGGTCATTACCCACATGGGCGGCCACGCCCCGCGCTTCCATTTCGAACTGGGCCACGCCTTTGCGGCCGACGACAATGGCGTCGTCGGTGAAGCCGGTCTCGCAGTTAAAGGCCGCTGCCGCGCCGGCGGCCTCGGCGATAAACAGCTCGGGCGCATTCGAATTGGCGTGCCCGGTTTCTTCGTCGCCGGCCAGCAGCACCTTTATCGGCCGCTCGGAAAAGCCCGCCGCGTTCAAAGCTTTAATGGCATACAGAAAAGCCACCACACCGCCTTTCATGTCGAGGGCCCCCGGACCGTAAGCTTTGCCTTCGCGAATGGTAAACGGCCGCGCATTGGCAGTGCCAGCCTTAAACACCGTATCGATATGTCCGAGAAAAATCACCGCCGGCTTGGCGCGGTCGCTGCCGATCTCGGCAATAAGCATATTGCCGGCCTGTTCGAAATTTACCGTGCGGACGCCGGCGCCTTCCGCTGCCAGAATACCGCCGATACGGCTTTGGAGCTCATCCACTCCGGCTTTGTCAGCCGACCCGCTGTCCCGGTTGACCAAGTCGCGCCATAAGGCCAGCATCTCTTCCCGGTGGTCATCAATAAAGCGAAACGCTTTTTCTTTCAAGTAGGCCACATCCTTTCCGCTACCAAAAAATCTTAGCCGGCTACTTTATCACTTCGCGGCTGACCATCATCCGCTCCAGCGCCTTCTCATCCACCGCATACCGTACCCCGTTGGTTTCGTCGGGCACGATGAGCGTGCAGCGGGAAGTAATATCGACCGCCGGCAGCGTAATATCCTCGGTAAAATACCGTTTGCTTGCCGCGATATCATGGGCCAGGGCCCCGAAGTTAGGCAAGCTGGCGAAAGAGATATTCTGCACCCGGCCGATGCCCAGCTCGGTCATGCCGCCGACCCAGACCGGCACGTTATGCTCCATGCACAGGTCGTGAATCTTGACCGATTCGCACAAACCGCCGCAGCGGCTGGACTTGATGTTGATTATCTTGCAGCTTCCAAGCTCGATGGCATGCCTGGCAGTAGCGACGGAAACGATGCTCTCGTCAAGGCAGATCGGCGTTTTGATAGCCTTCTGCAGCACCGCGTGGTCGATAATATCGTCCTCGGCCAGCGGCTGCTCGATATACTGAAGGTTCAGGTCGTCCATCGCCCGGAAAAGGTCGATATCGTCCAGCGTATAGTCCGAATTGGCATCCACCGTCAGCGTGATATCCGGATAATGCCGGCGGATTTCCCGCAGCACTTCGATATCCCAGCCTGGCTTAATTTTGATCTTGGTCCGGTGATATCCTTCAGCCAGGTACTTTTCGATTTTAGCCAGCAGCGCCGGGATGGTAGTTTCGATACCTAGGCTGACGCCGACCTTGACTTCATCCTGGGCGCCGCCCAGCAGCGTCTTGAGCGATTTCCCCGTCCGCTGCGCCCTCAGCTCCCACAGCGCGTTCTCAACGCTGGCGATGGCCAGCCGGTTGCCGCGGATAAACGCCACCTGGCGCAGGAAGTCCTCCGGCCCCTCGATATCCTTGTGGAGGATGGCCGGCGCAATCATGTTTTTGATGATATGGAAGCAGGTCCCGTTATCTTCGGGGTTATAAAGCGGCGCGAAAAAAGCCTTGCACTCCCCGAAGCCGGCCAGCCCCTCCGAATATACCTTGACTATTAGGGCATCGCGTTCGACAAAGCGGGTGAAGCTTGTTTCGAACGGATGGGTAAACGGCGTTTTTACGTTGATAATATCAATGCGGTCAATTATCATGCTAGCCCTCTCTCAGCAGTTCCCCGGCCGTGGCCGGAAGCGCCTCTTTATCTACCTGAGTATTTCCTTCTTCTCATAGGTGAAGGCGTCCACCAGCTCCGGGATCAGGTCAAAACCTATGCCCGGTTTCGTGGGGACCGCCACCATGCCCTTGTTGTCGATCGTAATGGGCGGCGTAATGAAGTCCTGATGCCAGTAACGGTCGGAGGCGGGCAGATCGCCGGGGAATTTGTAGTTGGGCAGCGATGCCACGGCGATATTGTGGGCCCTGGCCAGCCCCGAGTCCAGCATACCGCCGCACCATACCGGGATGCCGTAGGCTTCGCACAGGTCGTGAACCTTCTTGGCCTGGGTCAGGCCACCGACGCGGGCGACTTTGATATTGATAGTTTTCGTGCTGCCGAGTTCAATCGCCTTGCGGGCGTCTTCGACCGAATGGATGCTTTCGTCCAGGCAGATTCTGGTCTTCATAATCGCCTGCAGCTTGGCGTGGTCGACGATGTCGTCATGGGCCAGCGGCTGCTCGATCATGATCATGTCAAGCTGGTCCATTTCCTTGAACAGGTCAATGTCGTCCAGGGTATAGGCGGAGTTGGCGTCAGCCATGAGCATGATGTCGCCGAAACGCTTGCGAACGGCTTCGAGATATTTCAGGTCTTTGCCGGGTTTGATCTTGATCTTTACCCGCTGATAGCCTTCGGCCATAAATTTCTCGACAACCCGCAGCAAAGCGTCGGGAGTTTCCTGAATCCCGATGCTGATGCCGGATTCAACTTTGTCGCGCGTGCCGCCCAGTGCCTTAGCCAGCGGAATATTCCGCTCCTTCGCGTACAGATCCCACAGGGCGCAATCCAGAGCCGATTTAGCCATGTTATTCCGGCGGATCTGGGCGAAAAGCTGCTGAATTTCTTCCGGGTGATTGATTTCGTCTTTGCTGAAAAGCAGCGGAATAAGGAAGTCCTCAATGATATGCCAGGCCGTGGTGGTGGTTTCCTCGTTATACCACGGAGCGGCGAAAGCGGGGCAGTCGCCGTAGCCGACATGGTCCTTCGTATGCAACGCCGCCAGGATGAAGTGTTTTTCGTGCATAGCCCCGAAACTGGTTTCAAAAGGCGCTTTAAACGTCATTTTCATTCGCCGCAGAACAATCTTATTTACTTTCACAATACCTTCCCCCTTCATAGTTCAGGCCGCTTCCGCGCAAACTCCCGTTTATAACCAAGCGCGTATCAGTCTATATAGGTGTGTTTACCGCTTTTCATCGTCATGCTGGCAAAAGCCGACAGGCAGGCGGCCCCGATCAGGAACCAGAAGGCCGCGTCGTAAGAGCCGTCAAAGATACTGATCATAAAGCCGATAATTACCGGTGAAATAAAGCCAGCCGACTGTCCGCCGACATTTATCATGCCGCTGGCCGAACCGACCACTTTGCCCGGGAGGAGCTTGGTCGGCAATGACATCGCCGCCGCCAGCACGAAGGACTTGAAGAAATAAACCAGACACTGAAAGCCGATAACCATATAAACGGTTTCCGCCGTGTACATGAAGTAAAGGAAAAATGCGGTTAGCAGAGCGCTGAACATCAACATATACTTCTCCCGGCCGTCGAAAAAGCGGTCCATGACCCATCCGCCAATAGCCGTAGAAGTTCCGGCGGCGATAAATGGCAGCGGCGTTAATAGCCCGATAGCCTTCAGATCCAGATGGCGCACCGTCAACAGGTAGGTAGGCATCCAGGAGTCGAGCCCCTTGTTGACAAGGCTCAGCCCGAACCAGGCAAGAACGAGCTGCCACATCAGGGGCATCTTCAGCAGTACCCTGAGGCCAACCTTTTCCGTTTGGCCTGGCTTTTCCTGCACTTCCTCGGCCTGAGCCGGCCGGACTGCAAACCAGTACACCAGAACAAAAGCGACGCCGGCGATGCCGATTACGCCGAACATATGCCGCCAGCCGAGGTAAATCAAGAGAGGCGCAACAATCATCGGTGCGATGGCGCTGCCCACATAGTTCGAGGATAACAGGCCGGCGGTCATTTTCGGCCTTTCGCTCCGCGGAAAATGTTCGGCTACGCCCTTCAGGCTGGCGCAGGGAAAAGCGCCTTCGCCAAGGCCGAACAGGAGGCGAATGACAATGAGCGCCGTCAGCGACCACGCCAGGCCGGTAACGGCTGTGAACGCGGACCATACCAACAGCGAAATGACGATAATCCGCTTGGAGCCAAATCTGTCGGCCAGCCAGCCTCCCGGCAGCTGCATGAGCGCATAGCCTACAAAAAAGACGCTTAAAACCATCCCCATTACCGAAGGATTCAGGCTGAACTCCTTGCCTATGGAGGCCAGGGCGATATTGATGGCGGCCCGGTCAATATACGAAATACACCAGCCAACATACAAAAGGATAAAAACGAGATACTTTCCGGTGGGCTCTTTGATTTTCTTAACTGCCGTTTCCATTGACAACCCCTCCTGCTTCATAAACTTTAAAATCTATAATCTCCTGGTTACCCACCTAGAAAAAATAGCCACTAGAACTGAATACCTCAGCTATAGTGGCTGCATCGCCTCTTTACCCGCCTAATCACGCCCGGTCACCTATCTTCCTGGTGTAAACTTGCCATATCAACCAAACGCGCGAATATTTGTCAACATCGATTTTCGAATTGTGGCTTTTATTCGGTTAATGTTATTATATAGCTATGGTTTTGACTTTAATATGTCCTTAATTCGACTGTAAAAACTTCCGGGAAAGAGGGCTCCAAACATGAAAGTTGGCATTGTGGGACCGCCGGCGGTCGTCGAGAAAATCACCCAAATTATCGGGCGGGATTTTCATCAAATTGAGGCAACGATTTTTCCGTACCGTGAGTACAGCGATGTACCCACGCTCATCGCCGGCCGCCAGGAGCATCTGAACGCCCTTTTATTCGCCGGCGCGACCATTATGTCGTATACGGAAAAGCAGATTAAGCCGACCATCCCCTGGGAGTTCATCCCCCGCAGCGGCAGCGCTCTCGCCCGGACGCTGCTGCAGATCGCCCTGGCGGGAAAGTATGATATCCGGCGAATCAGCTTCGATTTATACAGTGTGGACCAGCTGTCCGAAATTCTCGAAGAAATCGGCTTCACCAAAGACGAGGTCAAAGTGTACACCGTCAGCAAGAACCCGTTCGACGCCGATTATTTTGACTATATCTGCGCCTTTCACGAGCAGCTTTATCGCTGTAATAAGGCCTCCTGCTGCATTACCGGCTTTACCAATGTCCATAACTGGCTTACCGCCAAAAACATCCCCTGTTTTCGCGTCGACCCCACTGCCAGTATCATTCGCCAAACCTTGAACAAAATGCAGCTCAATCATCTCATCCAGGTAAGCCAGCAGAGCCAGATCGTGACCCTTTGTGTCCGGACAGACTCTCCGGGCGAGTATTCGCTCCTGCGGGAAAATGAATACCAGTATATTATCGACAAAACCAATATCGCCAGGCAAATCTACCTGTTCGCCCAGCGCATCCAGGCGGCGGTGGTTGAGGTAGGCATGCGGGAGTTCCTTCTCTTTTCCACCAAGCAGCTATTGGAAAGCGTAACCGATAACTTCGAAAAAATCGAGCTGCTGGAAACCGTAGAGAAAAACACCTCCAGCACGGTCAGCATCGGCATAGGCTACGGCCAAACGGCTCAAGAGGCCAGGCAAAGCGCCAGTCTCGGCATGGAAAGAGCCAGCAAACTTGGCGGCAATAAAGCGTTCATCGTCTATGGCGGCAACAAAATCGTCGGCCCGATTCACCACACCGTCGATGAGCGCCAAGAAAAAACCGGCGAAAAGATCGATAAAAAATTTTTTACCATATCCGAAAAATCCGGCGTCAGCATAAATACGATATTCCGGCTTTACAGCATCCTTGAGCATCAGGGAAAAACACGGTTTACCACCGCTGAACTGGCCGACCTGGCAGGCGTAACGACGCGAACAATAAACCGGATCCTGTCCAAGCTGGCGCTTCACGGGTTCTGTACCGAAGTCGGAAAACGGGTCCTGACCAAGGGCCGCCCGAGCAGAATTGTCGAAATCATATTCCCCTGAAATGAATTGCCTAAGCAAAACACACCGTTCTTATTTAACCTTGCGGTAAAACTGGCGGCAGGCCCCGTCTTTGTCCGCCCACTTGCCGCAGACCGTCACGCCCAGGCGGAATGCCGTCTTCTTATTGCGGTCGCGCTTTCAACTGTTATTTTATTTGTCAATAGGCCGCACCTCGCCCCCCTCATCCCACAAACTATATGTGCAAGGAGGGAGACGACTAAAAACGCCCCGACAAAATGTCGGGGCGTTTTTCCGTTAGAGACCTGCTTCCATACCGGCCCGGAAGGCCTTGATGTTTATCTCGGCGGTGCTTGCCTTGACGTTCTCGCGGATGGCGGCCTCCCCAGTCGATGTCGGTCAGCCCCATGCCTTTCACCAGGGCCCCGAACAATACGATGTTCATCGTTTTGGCGTTTGGCTCCAGATCAGTGTACCTTTGTCAGCATATATATCGCTGTATAAATCAGTATGACATTTGTTATCACCTGAAACAGCCCCTGGCGCACTAACGGAAAAATCGAATGCCCCAAAAACACCCCCGCAGCCGTGACCGGCGCCAGCATCAGCGTCGCAAAGATGGCATCGGCTTCAACACTTCCGGTCACCGCCTGGGCCACAAAAGTAACCGTGTAGACAATGCCGAAGAAGGCAAGCGTTGTACTTCTGGCGACCTCTTTGTCGGTATTGTTGGCAATAAAATAGAGCGCCAGCGGGACGCCGGGCATGCCGATACTTGCGGCAAGAATGCCTGAGATAATACCCGCCGCCAATTCCCAGCGCGAATTATGTTTTTGCCGGATAGCATTATTATTCTTGCCGGCCCTCTTTTTATATTGACCGTATAGTGAAAAAATCGTTACCCCGAGAATAATACCGCTAATTATTACCTTTAAAGAATCCAGGTTTATGAACAGATAAATCCATAAACCCAGCGGAACCCCCGGAATACTCCCGGCGACAAGCCGGCGAAACAGCCCATAGTCAATCTTCTGTCTGATTCGGGGCAGTAAAATGACCGCTATGAAAAAAGAAAGATAAATGCTTATTTGAATAGCTTCCCGCGAATTATAAAGCAAAAGCAACAACGGCGTCGCCGTAATCGCGAAACCAAAGCCGGTAACCGCCTGTAATGTCGCGGCTAAAAGCACAATTATCGCGGCATATAGCCATTCTATCATTTTATCACCGGCTTCCCGCCGTACTTGCCACGATTAGCGCCTGCCGCCAGCCATAGCCCTGGAGGCCGGCAAGCTTCGCAAAGAAAGCATACAGACCGCACCGATAAACGGCCCTGCCGCCAAGCTGGCAAAGGCAATCCCCCAACCGTAGCCATCGAGAAGTATCCCGAAAAGTTTCGGAGTTATTACTGTCATGCTGTAGCCAATCACCGACTGAAAACCCAATGCCAGACCGAGGCCATTCTCCGGTACGAGTTCGGTGAGGCCGGCTTTGAAAATGGCCGAGTCGGCCACAATGAAAAATCCGTAAACAAGGCCGATCACCGTGAACAACCACATTGGCGCGGCAGCCAGCCAGCCGAAAGCTAGCGCGCACGCCCCGCTTACCAGCATGGCGACGGCCGCGGTAATACTGCGGCCGATCCTGTCTGACAGCCAACCGGCCAATCCTGGAGATATCCCCCCCATGCCCGTGCAGGCGGCGGCGATTACCCCACCGAAAGCCAGAGCCGAGTTGGCGTCAAACCCCTTCATGGTCAGGGCATAGCTGAAAAACGCGCCGATCCAGCCCCAGAAAGCGTAGAGTTCCCACATATGGCCGGCATAGCCGCCGATAATCAGCCAGGCCGCTTGGTTGGATTTCAGCGGCAGACGGGAGCTGGGCGTTTTGTCCACCCGGGTAATCATCGTTGTGACCGGCGGCTCCGAGACCCTGAACCAGACAAGAGCGGCAGCCGGAAAAGCCCATACGCTGGTCGCGAGCAGGGCGGCCTGCCAGGAAAATAGCGATGCCAGCGGCGAGGCGACAAAATAAGCGCCGGCATATGCCGCCACGGTCGAACAGGTATAGATGCCGATCACCCGTCCCCGCTCCCGGCCCGGATACCAGCGGCAAAGCAGCTGCATGCCGGGTACGTACAATCCGCCCTGCCCAAACCCGGCCAAAGTCCGCCACAACAATGCCGACGTATAGTCGTGAGCAAAAAAGACAAACCCCAGTCCCGCCAGTCCGGTCTCCACCGCCGACAGGGCAAAGGTAAGCCGGCCGCCTATCCTGTCGGTAAGCCAGCCGGTGAAAAGAACAGCCGCAACGTAGCCAAACTGAAAGGCCCCAAGGATCGTGCCTGTCTGATCGTTCGTCAGCCGCCATGCCTCTTTGAGCACGGGAATAACGGCGGCAAAATTGTACCAGATAAGCATAGCGGCAAATTGCGCCAGACACAGCAGCACAAGCACCCTTGTTTTATTGCCCGTATCCCATGCCAAGTTTTCCTCTCCTCCCGGCAATGTTTTCCCCTGCTGGGCGCCGTTCCGCCACGAACAAAGAAAGCTGCCTAGCAGCTTTCTTTCATCAGTTCAACGGTATCGCCGTTCCTGAGGCCGGCGGCGTTCGCCTCATCGAGATCGAGATGCAGCTCCAGCCTGAACATATCGCTCACCCTGACCAGCACTTCGTTAAAAACCAGTCCTCTGGAACCGCCTGTCCTGACGCTCACCCGTTCGCCATCCCGGCAGCCGAAAACGCCCGCGTCCGCAGGCTGCATATGAATGTGGCGGGCGGCGACGATGGCCCCTTCCTTGACGGTCACCGTTCCCGTCGGCCCCACGAGCGTCAGGGGGGCGGAATCTTCCAGGTCGCCCGAGTCGCGCACCGGGGCCTTTATCCCCAGGCGCACGCAGTCGGAAGGGGCAAGTTCCACCTGGGTTTTAGCGCGCAGCGGCCCGAGAACCCTTACATCGCTTATCGCCCCTTTCGGCCCGGCCACCAGCAGCTTCTCCTGGCAGGCGAACTGTCCAGGCTGTGATAAATCCTTGCAAAGAGTCAGGCGGTCGCTGCCGAAAAGAACCAGCATGTCGGCCAGCGCCAGATGAACATGTCTGTTGGAAATGCCCACCGGAATGGACGTTGCCGTCCGGACCGGTAAAGGCGCTTGTCCGTCCTGCTGCAGGCGCTTCATCACCGCCTCGGTGATAACATTAGCCAGTTGTTTCGAATCCACGGGCTCACCAGCCTTCGATATCTATTGCAGCTGCATCTGTTTAAGGACCTGCCTTACGACACCGGCAATATCGTCGGGTGAGAAAGCGCTGGCGACCTGATCCTCCCGCGTTTCTCCCAGTTCGACCTTCCTGGTGCCGTAGGCCAGCCTTTTAACGTTAACTAAGTGACGGGGCCCAAGGTTCTCGGATATGCTGCTGCCGCCCCAGGTACCGCAGCCAAGGGTCATCGACGGCGTCAGCCCGGTGGAGTAGCCTATCCCCCCGAGCGCCGACGGAGTGTTCACAAGTATCCGAAACACCGGTTTGCGGATAAACTCGCGAATGACCCGCTCGTCGGTCGAGTGTATGGAAAAGCTGTGGCCGATGCCGCCGAGTTTTAAAAGCTCAATACTCAGAAGACAGGCTTCGTGCCAATCGTTAACCGTGTAAAAGGCGAGCACCGGCGTAAGTTTCTCATAGGACAGCGGATAAGCCGACCCGCAGCCCTGCAGGGGAGCGATAAGCAGTTTCGTGCCTGCCGGCACGCTAATCCCCGCCTTATCGGCTATCTCCTTGACAGTCTTACCGACCATGGCTGCGTTCATTCCGCCCCGCGGCGTCATCACCACACCGCTCACCTTGCGGACATCATCGTCGTTCAGGAAGTAGCAATGCTGCCGTTTCAGTTCGGCAATCAACGCCCCTTCGATCGGCTTATCGGCGATTATTGCCTGCTCGGAGGCGCAAATCATGCCGTTGTCAAACGTCTTGCTTGTCACGATATCCCGCACCGCCTGGGCCACATCGGCGCTGCGCTCAATGAACGCCGGCACGTTGCCCGGCCCGACGCCGAAAGCCGGCTTGCCGGCGCTGTAAGCCGCCCGTACCATGGCCGAGCCGCCGGTGGCGATGATGACTGAAACATCTTCATTGTGCATGAGTTCTTCGGTGGCCTGCATCGTCATCTGCGACAGACAGCCGATAAGTCCGTCGGGAGCACCGGCCTCGGCAGCCGCCTCTTGAAGAAGCCGGGCAGCGGCCCCGGAGCATTTGGCGGCATTGGGGTGCGGTGAAAAAATTATGGCGTTGCCGGCCTTCACCGCAATTAGCGCGTTGTGAATAACCGTCGACGTGGGATTGGTAGTCGGCGTCAGGGCCAGAATAACCCCCATGGGCACAGCCACTTCGACAACCTTGCCGTTTTTATCCTCGCCGATAATGCCGGCCGTTTTTATCATCTTGATATAATCATAGACATCGCGGGCGGCAAACAAGTTCTTTATGACCTTATGTTCAACAATACCGTAATTCGTTTCCTCGACCGCCGCCCTGGCAAGCAGTTCGGCATTTGCGGCCGCTTTTGCTGCCATCGCGGCAACAATTTTCTCTATCGCCTGTTCGCCGTATTCGCAGAAAGCTTCCTGGGCTTTCTTCGCCTTGCGCACCAGGTCTCTGGCCTCCTGGATGGAACTCAGGTCAAAATCCAGTGCCACCGGCAATCATTCCTTCCTGTGTCTGTTATTCAGCGGCTGGCCTTGATGATGGCTTCGAGAAGCATCGCCTTGGTGGCCGAGGTGATATTACGCCCCTTGATGGGCAGATCGGGGATGGAGCGGGCCAACCGCCGCAAATCGTCAACCGTCATCGCCGCCAGAGTATCAACGGTTGTCATTTCATCCATGACGCCGCCGGCGTCGCCCTGTTCTTCAGCGACCGGCGGACAGGCAGGCAATTGCGGTAGAATCGCAGCGACGCTTTCGTCCGGACGGGGGATGACATGCACGGCGAACAGCTCGCCCACTTGCTTGGCGGCCGCCGCCCCGGCGTCAACGGCCGCCTTAACGGCGCCGACCTCGCCTTCAACCATAACCGCCACCAGCCCGCCCTCCGCATGCACCTTGCCAAGCAGCATCACATTAGCGGCCTTGAGCATGGCATCGGCAGCTTCCACCGCGCCGACCAGCCCTCTGGTTTCAATCATGCCCAGAGCTTGCGTAGCCATTGCCTACCGCCCCGCTTTGGCAACATCGTTGGGCAGAATCATTTCCACTTCGCCATGAGGACGGGGAATGACGTGAACCGACATCAGTTCGCCCACCCGCTGAACCGCGGCCGCACCGGCATCAGTTGCCGCCTTGACGGCGCCCACGTCGCCCCGCACCATTACCGTCACCAGACCGCCGCCCACCAGCACCTTGCCGATGAGGCGGACGTTTGCCGCCTTAACCATGGCGTCGGCAGCCTCGACGGCGCCTACCAAGCCTTTTGTTTCAACCATTCCCAGAGCTTCAAGTTCCATGATGATCCTCCTAAACTCTTCTATTTCGCCTTTTTCTGGCAATCATTCGGCAGAATCATTTCCACATCGCTATGAGGCCGGGGGATGACGTGGACCGAGATCAGTTCGCCCACCCGTTTGGCAGCCGTGCCCCCTGCATCGGTAGCCGCCTTAACGGCGCCTACGTCGCCGCGTACCATTACCGTTACCAGGCCGCCGCCCACCAACACCTTGCCGATGAGCTGCACATTAGCCGCTTTCACCATGGCGTCGGCGGCTTCGATTGCGCCAACCATGCCTTTTGTTTCCACCATACCCAAAGCTGCCAGTTCCATTAGCCAAACCTCCTGTTATCTGTGTTTGCCGTTTATCCTTGATTATTGTTATCGGCAGGCAGAATAAACTCGACATCGCCATGGGGCCGGGGAATGACGTGAACCGACATCAGTTCGCCCACCCGCTTGGCCGCCGCGCCGCCGGCATCGGTAGCCGCCTTGACGGCGCCCACGTCGCCGCGTACCATTACCGTTACCAGGCCGCCGCCCACCAGCACCTTGCCGATGAGCTGCACATTAGCCGCTTTCACCATGGCGTCGGCGGCTTCGATCGCCCCTACCAGACCCTTGGTTTCCACCATACCTAAAGCAATATTGGTCACGTAAAGTTCCTCCTCACGTTTAATCCGCCGCCCTGGCGGTCACCGGAGATACTGCCCAGCCAGTTTTACGGGCCGGCGACAAAAAATATCTTCGCAGTGTCGGCCCCCGCCAAGCTTACCCTGGCGCCAGCCGGTAAAAAAGCCGTATCGCCGGCCCGGCCGGTGTATTCTCGATCATTGATCCGGTACTTCACCACTCCGGACAGCACGTAATGAATCTCACTCCCCTTGACCTCCCTGGCCTGGGAGGCCGTCGCTACCAGCAAGCCGGCTGAAAGCGGGGCACAGTCGGTGCCGCCGAAAATATTGCTCACCGTTTCCTTACCGTTGCCGTCGCCGATATTCAGGCACTCGCCCCGCGCCAACTTGAAACCGCAGGGGTCTGCCTCATGCGCCGCCGGTTTCGCCAGCCCCATGGCGGCGATAACCTCTTCGACGATCCTGGCAATCGTCGCCTGATCAACGACTTTCGGTCCCGGTCCGCCCGGCCGTTCGCCAGCGGGACGCTGGCAGACCGCCGCTCCCTCGACGATCTCGATGCCGTAGTCGCGGGCGGCGTCGCGGGCCGCCGGCGTTACTATGGTGCCGGCTTCCAGGCAGACGCTCTTCTCCTTATTATCAAGCCATGTCTTGACATCAGCCGCTGTAACCAAATTGCGCATATTCCTTCACCTCCCGTCGGCTTCCGCCGTTAGTCAGCACAAGTATTGTTTCAGACTGGGGTGCGGCGAAGGGATAACCACCTTGTCCACAAGCATGCCCTTGCCGGCCGCCGAGGCCGCACCGGCTTCCACCGCCGCCGCCACCGCCGAGACATCGCCGGTGAGGGTGGCGAAGGATTTGCCGCCGATGCCCGTTCCGGCCCTGATTTCCAGTATCTCCACCGCCGCAGCCTTGGCGGCGGTGTCGGCGGCAACAATCAGCGACGCTACAGAAAATGCCTCGATAACGCCGAGCGACCCGATCTCGGCAACCGGCGTCACCGCTCTGATAGCCTCGATAACCGACGGATGAACATTCGGCAGGACAAAATCGTCGATAACCGCTTCGGCGCCGATGCTGCGGCCGGTGTCGGCCGCGCTCTGAACAGCCGCGACCTCGCCGCAGACCATGACCAGATACTTCCCGCAACAGGTGGGCTTGGCCTCCAATAGCTCGACCTGTGCCGCTTTGACCATAGCGTCGGCGGCTTCCATGCCTCTGGCGATACTGGTGAATTCAACAAAGCCGATGGCGCGAATCATCTGCCGGCACTCCCTTCCGCTGCTGTTATCACAATCCGGTCGGCCGCCACCGTCGCCACGCCGGCGATGCTGGCGTGGAGGCTGGCCCCGAGGGCCCCGTCCGGGATGCGGGCCACCAGGTCGCCCTGACGCACCGTCTGGCCTGCTTCGACCACCGGCTGGCCGGGAGCGCCGACATGTTGCTTGAGCAGCAGTTCCACCCGCTTGACGGCAAGCGGCCGGCTGTCGAGGGGCGCCTGGCGGTCATAGCCGCCGAGGCCGGTCCTGGCGATCAGGCGCTTGACCGGAATCTTCCGGTAGTCCATCATCCTGTCGCAGCACTGTTCGACCGGCGGCCCGTCAGCCTTTATCCCCTGCTTGGCCAGCGCCTGTTTTAGTGCGCTGTTGATAGTCCGCGGCGACAGGCCGAGCGAGCAGGCGTACTGCTCGCAGACGCCGCACTCCGAGCAAGCCAGCGCCATCTTCAGAAGCGCCTCCTGGCCGTTAATGTGCTTGACGCCGCGCATGACTTTATGCGGCTCCAGCCGGTGCCCCAAAAGGTAGCGGGGACACAGATCGGTGCAGTAGCGGCACTGCATGCAGGCCGCATGGGCCCGCTTGAACAGCGTTTCCACCGGCAAAGTTCTTTTCCTGATGAGCTGATGCTCTGCCGGCAATACAACAAGGCCCTTGGTGGTTTTGGTGATCGGCTGGCTTAGGTCGGCAACCAATTTGCCCATCATCGGCCCGCCGTCGAGCACCCGCAGGCCTTCCAGCTTCTTGACGCCGGCGAGGGCCAGCGCATCGGCCACCGACGTGCCGACAGGCAGCCTCATGGTCACCGGCTGAGCTACCTCGCCGGCAACCGTCACATAGCTGTGGGTCACCGCGCCCCCTTCCAGGGCCGCGGCCACGTTGAGCAGCGTTTCCACATTGGTCACGACGCAGCCGACGCTCAGGGGTATGGCCCCCTGGGGGACCAGCCGGCCGATCGCTTCGTGGACAAGCACATGCTCATCGCCGGCCGGGTAAAAGTCGCCGAGGATTTTAAGCCGCATATTCTTGCCGACAGCCGCCTCCAGGGCGGCGATTGCCCCCTTATGCTTGCCCTTGAGAGCGATGATCCCCTCGGCGGCGCCGGTGGCTGTCATCACGGCGGCCAGGCCCTTGACAACCTGGGCGGCAGCCATTTCCATAAGCTGCTGGTCCACGCGGAGAAGCGGCTCGCATTCGGCGCCGTTGACAATCACCGTGTCGGCATTCGCCGCCACCTTGACGTGGGTGGGAAACCCGGCGCCGCCGGCGCCGACGACTCCCGCCGCCCTGATCTTGGCGATGATTTCCTCACGCATGCTAACTTACCCCTCCGGGGGTCTTCTTTTCAGCGTCTATGATACCGACAATTATTGCGTCAATGGGGGAACAGTCGAGATTTCCCATCTGACGGGCCGAACTGCCTTCGGTCACGATTACCTTTTCGCCGATGCCGGCGCCGATGAGGTCGGCAGCCACAATGACCGCCCCTTCCTCACCCCGGGATCGGTCAAACAACTGGACAATCATCAGCTTGACCCCAACCAAAGCCTCATCCTTGCGGGTTGCCCACACGTTGTCGATAACCTTGCCTATCCGCATTTCCGCCCCCCCTTCCCGTAATCTTTATCTCCAAGCTACGCGCGTGCGCCGACCACTCCGCGCTTGGCGAGCTCCTTCATGACGGTCTCGATAATGATACTTTCCAACTGCTGCTTGTCGGCGGCCGCTGTTTCTTTTACTTCCAGCCCCAGCAGGCGGGCGGCGTTTTTGTACATCACCTTTTCCCGGACCTCAGGTTTGAAAGGCAGCTTCTCGTAGTTTCGCAGCGCGTCCTTGAAGTCGACGAACGGATGGGCGCTGGCGTACATCACCTTATCGCTGATGATAGTGTTTATGGCGTGGGTGTAGGCTTCCGACATCGGGAAGAACTCGTACTCCGACAGCTCGAGATAAACGTTCTCATTGCGCTGAGCGACGATTATCATCTCGTTGACCCACGGATAGCCGCCGTGGCTGACGACGATTTTCAACTCAGGAAAATCGCGGGCCACAAAGTCGATATAGCGGGGAGCGACGTGGTCGATGACCGCGTTGGGCACAAGAGTCGCCGGCCCCGTCGTAATCACCAGCGGCACATCGAGTTCGCAGCATTTGGCGTACAGGGGATAGTATTTGGCGTCGTTCACGTAGATCTGGGCAAGATAGGGGTCGATGGCCGCCCCCCTGAACCCCTGCTCTTCGACAGCCTTATTAAGCTCATACACCGCCCGCATGCCTTTATGGGGGTCGAGGCCCCAGTAGCCGATGAATTTGTCGGGGAATTTGCTGACAAATTCGGCCACGCTGCCGTTATTGGCTTTAGACGCGTAGGTTGTCTCACAATCGCGGCCGGTTATTACCGCCTTGATGACGCCATGGCGGTCCAGATCAGACACCACGTCTTCCAGTGTCTGCGGTTTCATCTTGGTAAAATCTATAGCCGCGCACAGGCCCTTGAAGGCCGTGTTGTTGGCGATACCGTCGAGAACGGCGGCCGTGTTCGGCCGGAAACGAAAGTCGATTATTTTCATGAAGCTCCTCCTTCGGGGGTTGGGCAACCGGGAGCTTACTGTTTTCCCAGCCGCTCTTTCGCCAGTTGCTTGAGGGATTTGAACCTGTCGTCGCCTAGCTTGCTGTCGCCCAGCGGGTAGTCGCGGTCCAGGTACCGATATTTGGGCTGGCCCATCCGGTGATAAGCAAGCAGTTCATAATCGACATTGGCTTTGCCGGCAAGAAACCCGGCAATCGCGGCAATATCCTCCTTGCTGTCGTTGAACCCGGGGATCACCGGCGTCCGCGCGAGCTTCGGCAGCGCCGGGAACTCCTCGCACAGCCTGGTAAAGTTGGCCAATATCGCCTCGTTGCCGGCGCCTGTGTACTCTTTGTGTTTCTTAGCATTGATTGTTTTGATGTCGAAAATGATCGTGTTCAGATGCTTGGCGGCTTCGGCCAGCACCGCCCAGTCGCCCAGGCCGCAAGTTTCCATGGCGGTGTTGATCCGCCGGCGCCTGGCCTCCTTCAGGAGAGCGACCGTGAAAGGCCCTTGGGCCAGCGGCTCCCCGCCGGACAGGGTGATGCCGCCGCCCGAGCGGCCGTAAAAGACACCGTCGGCCTCGGCCGTTTTCAGTACCTCGTCCACCGTCATCGTTCTGCCGAAAGTATGCAAAGCTTTCGCCGGGCAGACATCGACGCAGCTGAAGCACGATGCGCAAGTATGGCGGTCGATAGCGATCTTGCCGTCGTCGGCCGCCTTTATTCCTTGCCGGGGGCATGCCTGCCGGCACAGGCCGCAGTCGGTGTCGCCGATACACTTGGTGGCGTTGAACGCCAGTTCAGGGGTGCCGTTCTGCGATTCAGGGTTGCTGCACCACCGGCAGACCAACGGGCACCCCTTCAAAAAAATAATTGTGCGAATACCCGGGCCGTCATGGACGGAATAGCGCTGAATATTGAATACCAAGCCTTTTGGTGGTTGGCCTGAGCCAAATTGTCCGGTCATGCTTCCTCCTAAAAAAGAGCGTGTAAGTCCCGTCCCGGAAATCAGCCAAACCGATACGGGACTCACATCGCTATGGCAGGCGCTAGATGGCAGCGTGCTCGGTACGGGCGATCAGGTCGTCCTGCAGGTCAGGCGACAGATCGGTGAAATAGGCGCTGTAGCCGGCTATCCTCACGATGAGGCCCCGGTATTTGTCTGGGTCCTTCTTGGCTGCCAAAAGCGTTTCCTTGTTGATTACATTGAACTGGATATGCCACAATTTGAGGTCGCACCAGCTCTTGATGAAGGAAACCAGCTTTTCGGTGCCCTCCTCGCCTGCCACGCAGGCCGGGGTAAATTTGATGTTGAGCAGACGAGCCGCCCGCTCGCGATAGTCGTAGTTTTTCGAAGCATAGTTGGACAGGAGGACGGCGGTCGGGCCGTTGGCATCGGCGCCCTGGGAGGCCGAGGAACCGTCCGACAGCGGCGTGTAGGCTTTGCGGCCGTTCGGGGTCGCGCTGACAACCTTGCCGAAAGGTACGTGGGAAGTGAACGGCACATAGCGAAGGTCGAGGTGCACGCCAAGCTCCTGCGAATATTTGCGCGTGAACTCCAGGCATACCGCGTCAAGTTCTTTGGCGATCCCGTCGGCGTATGGGTCGTTGTTGGCGTATTTGGGCGCGTTGGCCACCAGCTGGCGGACGACTTCCTTGCCCTCGAAGTTGGTCTTCATAGCCTCGATCAGTTGGGCCATTGTCAGCTTTTTGTCCTCGAACACCAGCTTCTTGATGGCGGCCAGGGAGTCGACCAGCGTGCCGTAACCCATAAACTCGAAGTAACCGAGGTCGATACCGCCTTCGATAACCGGCGTGTGGATATCCTTGCATTCCTTCATGCACAGGTCGTGCAGGGCCGATCCCAGCGGCCAGGCAAAATGCTTGGCCCGCAGGTTGATGATGACATGCTGCTGCACAAAAGCATGCTTGAGGAAATTGATATGCTGGGCCAGATAGGCGTTCCAGAACTGTTCCCAGGTTTTGAAGCTGCAGGGGTCGCCGGTCTCCAGGCCGATAACCTCGTCGCCGTGGAGCAGCATCTTGCCATTGTACATCGTCATTTCCAGGGCCGCCGGGAAATTAATATAGGCGCAGGGACTGGTGTAGGTATCCCGGTTGGGCATGCGGCACTCCGAACAGCCGGAGACAGCGTAATCATATGCCTCGCCGAACTGAGCCCCTTTAGCCAGCAGCAGTGGCACGACCTCTTCGTCGTTTATCAGCTTCGGAAAACCAGAGCCTTCCTTGATGGTCTCGGCCACCTCGTAGAGGTAGCGGGCCGGCGACCGGCCGTGAATACGCGCCGCCAAGTCGGGGTAATGGAGAGGAAACTCCCGCTTGGACTGCAGGAAAAGATAGGTGAGCTCGTTGGTGGCGTCGCGACCATCAGGAGTCTGGCCGCCGATAGTGACCGCTTCCCAATGGGCGTATCCTTCGTTGAAGGCGCCGCCGGTCGGCGAAATATACAGGTCGATGAACTGGGCCATGCCGACCCACATGCACTCCATAATTTCCAGCACCTGTTCGTCGGTAATCAGACCGGCTTCTACGTCCCGCTTGTAGAAGGGGTAAAAATACTGGTCCATCCGGCCGTTGGAGATTATCGTCCCGGTCTTCTGCTCAAGGCGGGAAAACATCTGGGTAAACCACTGGGACTGCACGGCCTCCCGGAAATTACGGGCCGGATTCTCAGGCACCCATGAACAGATCTCGGCGATTTGCAGCAACTCTTTTTTCCGCTTGGCATCCTTTTCGGCTTTGGCTTTTTCCATCGCCAGCTTTGCGTGCCGCTGGGCCCAGATAACCATCGCGTCGGCGATCAGGATGACCGCCTGCAGGAAGGGCGCTTTCTCCATATTGTCGACAGGGCTGAGCGAATCGAGAGCATCCAGTTTTGCCTGAGCCTCTGCTCTTATTCCTTTGAAACCTTTATTAAGGACCTTTTCATAATCGTGAACCCACTGGATCGAGGAGCGGAAGGACGCTGTTTCGTTGACGATGAACCGTGACTTCAGCGGGTCGTTGGGATCATAGGTCAGCTTCAGCGTATCTTTCGGCAGCGACTTGGTCAGGTTCTCGTGGAAAGTCTTGCCCTTCCAGTAGGGAGCGATTTCCTCCACAACCACCCTGGCTTCGGCCTCGCTGATGCTGAAGGGTGACTCCACCCGGTATGGCAGCTGCTCGATGGCCAGATCGAGGAAGTCGCCGTCAAGTTCGGGATAAAGAATCCCGTAGCGCCCCTGAGTTCCCGCCCGGCCGACGATCAACTGATTATCGTCGATGTAAACGGTGATGTTCTCGGCGATGTACTTCATCGCTTTCGACCACCGGAGTATAAGGGGCTCGCCCTCGGTTTGCCGGAAAGACTCGGTAAAGTATTTCGCCCGCTCCACATCGATGCGCGGCCGGACATTCTTAACTGACTGGAGAATGTCGTATGCCCGGGTGCAAGTGCCAAATTGGGACTTGCCCAGAAGCTCTTCTTGAATGCGTTGTTCTTGCGGTGAAAGTACGGTACAGCAGGTAGTCATTTTCTCTCCTCCTTCATTTCCCAGCCGCGAGGCTGGCCTCATCTGTAACTTAACATTAACTTTGAGACTGCAGCCTCGCGCTGGGCGGCCGGGTGCGTTAAACCTTTTCCGGCACGGCTGCGGCCGGTGCTTCGGCGACTTGGGTCTGGCGGGCGCGGGCGCGGGCGCCTATCCAGCGGGCCGACAAGGCGCTGACCAGGCCAGCGAAGGCCACATAAGCGCAGATCATCGTCGTGTCCCCATTGCCGTATTTCAGTAGCGCCGTGGCAATCATCGGCGTGATGCCGCTCGCGAAAATGCCTGAGAACTGATAGACAAAGGATATGCCGGTATAGCGGACCCTGGTATCGAACAGTTCGGCAAACAACGCGGCCTCCGGCCCGTAGATCGAAGCATAGAAAATACCGAAGGGAATGATGATCGACATCCAGATGAGCGTGACATTGCCACTGCTGCTGTTTATCAACCAGAAAGCCGGGAACGAGGAAAAGCCGGTGATAAGGCTGCCCCAGAAATACACCTTCGTGCGCCCCAGCCTGTCGGACATGTGGCCGAACAAGGGGATGAAGAAGCACATGACGATCGAGGCGATCATGACGCCGAGCAGAGCGTCGGTGCGGGAGATCTTGATGGTATTGGCCAGGTAACCAATAATGAATACCCCGAAGATATTGAAAAACACGCCGTCGATATAGCGGGCGCCCATGCCTGCGAGCACGTTGCCGGGGTATTTCTTGATCATTTCAACGAAGGGAATCTTGACTTCGGCATTTTGTTTCTTGACATTCTGGAACTCCGGCGTCTCCATGACATTCAACCGGATCCAGATACCCACCGCCACAAGTACGACGCTGACGAGGAAGCCGACCCGCCAACCCCAGGCCATAAACTGGGCGTCAGTCAGGGTGTAGGACAAAAGAGCGACGACGCCCGAAGCCAGGCAAAGCCCGATTGACAGGCCGATTTGCGGGATGCTGGCGTAAAGACCACGTTCGGAAGGAGCAGCGTATTCATAGGTCATGAGTACCGCGCCGCCCCACTCGCCGCCAAGACCGATCCCCTGGAAGACTCGCAGCACCAGCAGTATGATCGGCGCCCAGACGCCGATCTGGGCATATGTGGGGACTAGGCCGATAGCCACAGTGGATACGCCCATTATCATAAGGGTCATAACAAGCATGCTCTTGCGGCCGATCTTATCGCCGAAGTGGCCGAAGATTATGCCACCGAATGGCCGGGCCAGAAAACCAACCGCAAAAGTGGCATACGCCAGCATGGTGGAAACAAGCGGGTCCCCGGTTGGGAAATACAGCTTATTGAACACTATCCCGGCCACCACGCCGTAAAGGAAGAAATCATACCACTCGATCGTAGCTCCTATGAGGCTCGCGGTTACCACCCGTTTAACCATTTGCTTGTTGGTATTTTCCATTTCCGTTCCTCCTTCGATGCTCGAGCTGCTGACTTGCCGCGGCCTAAGCCGCTTCCGGTCGACCGATTTCAGTTGTTGGACGCATTGTTATAATGAAAAAGAATAATAACCTGACTGGTCGACCCATATCTATTTTCGTTTTTCGACCACGACTGGCGTTATTTGACACGACAGGAAGTATATACGCCAGAGCGCGGCCAATTCCTACATCCCTCCTTCAAGCAGCAGTGTCGTCTACCATCAGCCATTACTGCTGATTAGACAACGACTCGGCCAGCGCGTTCAGTTCGCCGGCGGTGACAGCCGCCTGTTGGACGGCCTCAGCAATATTGCCCATGGCCTGAGCAACAACCGCGATAGCCTGATTAAGCTGCTCGGTCTGCTCGTGCATCTGGCCGCTGCCTTTCTGAATGGCCTGCAGCACGGCGTAAATCTCGCCTACCGAATCGGCGCTTTGGGCCGCCAGCTTACGAATCTCGTCGGCCACCACGCCGAACCCGCGCCCCGCGTCGCCTACGCGGGCGGCTTCGATAGCGGCGTTCAGACCCAGAAGGTTGGTCTGAGCGGCAACATTCTTAATGACGGTGAGTACCTGGCCGGTATCGCCGGCCTGTCGCTTGGCCTCCGCCGCCAGGCTGGCCATAACGTGAAAATTGGAAGAAATCTCCTCCGTCTCGGCGTTGATTTCTTCCATCGTCGCCGCCATCGCTGTCATACTATCAGTGAGTTGCCCTGCCATTTTACGCAGGTCGTCCTGCAAAGTCACCGCCTGCTGGAAGGATATCGCCCCCGTCACTTCGCCGTCCTGTCCGAAAACAGGCGTAGCCACGGCGATGAACGGGACGCCCCACAAAGAAGCATCCATGCGCTTAACAACCTTCCGCCGCTCCGCCTGCGCTATCTTGATGGTCATTTCCGGGCTAAGGACGGTGCCGGCCTTTATCTTGAGGTCCAGTGTCCGGCCGGGACAATAATACAAGAATTTTTCCCTGTCGGCTATCGAGATGCTGATATCCGCCTGTACCAGCTCCGCAGCCTGCGGCAATATGTGAATGTAATGCTCCAGCGAAACTGCGGACAGTTCCATAATGTCACCTCTCAAAACACGTTACCCAAATACCCCATCGAATTGCGTTCAATACGGAACATATTATAAGCAAGAAAAATGCCAACCCCCGGAAGCCCGGAAATCGGCATTTTTGCACGCATTTTACTATTTAGTTGTGCAACCTTGCCACTATCCGGGTCATAAATAGCCCGAATAGCGTGATAATTAGCCCTTCTATCAACGTTGCAACTTTGCCACTCAACAGTGGCCATCCTGCAACATCAACCCTTAATTAATCCATATTTCCTAATTTTGCGAAAAATCGTCGTACGATCAACCTTAAAATATTTTGCGACAGCCAAAATTGAATCATGGCTTTCAAGCGCCTTTTTCAGCAGTTCCCGCTCGATATTATCGAGGATTTCGGCCAACGAAAGATTGTTGTCTTTGTTAATCGTCGACGGCAGCATATGATTAGGGAGATCCCCCACCTCGATTATTCCCTTTTGACTGGTAATAATAAGGCTCTGGATGAGGTTTTCCATCTCGCGGATGTTGCCCGGCCACGAGTAGTTCAGGAATATATTCTCGACCTCTTGGGAAATCTTCACTCCAGCCCGGTACTTATTATTAAAACCCTGGAGGAAATTTGCCACAAGCGGCAGCACATCCTCTTTACGGTCCCGCAAAGGAGGAACTTTAATAACCGCCACCTGCAAGCGGTAAAACAGATCACTACGGAATGACCCTTCCCGCACAGACGCCTCTAAATCGCGGTTAGTCGCGGCAATAAACCTGACGTCAACCTTCTTAACCTTCGTTGAACCTACCCGGATAATTTCCTGGTCTTGTAGAACCCTTAGCAATTTGGCCTGCATCGTCAGAGGCAATTCGCCGATTTCGTCCAAAAATAATGTCCCTTTATGGGCCATCTCAAAAAAACCCGGTTTCCCTTTGGTATTTGCCCCCGAAAACGCCCCGGCTTCATAGCCGAATAACTCCGACTCGACAAGGTTCGTCGGAATCGAAGCACAGTCTACCTTAAAAAACGGATGGCTGGCCCGCGAGCTCTTTTCGTGAATTTTTCTGGCCAGCACGTCCTTACCTACACCGGTTTCACCGAGAATCAGCACCGTAGCGTCGGTTACGGCGACAACACCTAATAAATTGTGGACCTTTTGCATCGACTTACTTTCAGCAATGACCTTGGTGCTGTAGGCCGGTTTCTTAAAACACTGTACCTCGTTATACCTGGCGATAAGCTCCTTTTGGTAGGCCAACTGCTCTTTCATCTGGTTAAGCGAAATAATATCCCTGACGAAGGTGACAACAAGCACAACCTGCCCGGACTTATCAAAAACCGGATGGCCCTCGAGAACGACCTGTCGTCCAACCTTAGTAATCTGGACCGATGTTTTGGGCTTGCCAGTCTTCACGATTTCGGGATTCAGGGCCACATCATACTTACCTTCCTTAATGAGGTCGGTCACCAGCCGATCCATAAGCTCCTCTTTTGTCAGGCCGGTGAGTTTCTCGTAAGTGCTGTTAATTTTCAAAGTCTTGCCTGAGCGATCTGATATATAGATACCGTCGTTCAGTACATCAAGAATACTATCAAAGTAGTCACTTATTACGACAGGCTCCGCTTTGCACTTACTCATAGTAGCCCACCTCTCGAATCCAATACTCTGGCATAACTCTTGGCCCTAGCATTATTCTGTTTGACTTTAAATTCATAAATCCTGCAAAAAAAATTTACCTCAAAACGCTTTATCGCACCTGGGCCAGATCGAATTCATCGGGAGTGTACCTACAACTGTCACATTTCAAGTATTCGTACACAGATGACCAACCTTAAATCGAATGTAAGTAATAATCCGATTTAAAATATCTTTACATCTTTTGTCCAGTCAATCATCCGCCTCTTCCTCAGGAACCGATATATCTGGCTTACAGTACTCTTTACGTCCATCGGGGTAGAGTCCATAAACGCGCCCTTTACCATCACAGTGAACTGTTGTCAAACCGGCCGCATGAATCGCGGCAATCGCCCTTTTTATTGTGGCCTGTATCGCCTCCAGTGGGGGATTCAATGGTTGGCGCCTCAGTACTTGCACCCTTTTTTCCCGGCAGTATTTTTGTGTCAGCGCCGACGATAAAATGTAGGAAAGTGGCGATATAAAATTGCATATTTGCGGCGGTCGAAAATGATCTGTGATACACTTTTCCCTGTCTT